>NZ_JBDIVO010000312.1:0-5346 GCF_039794385.1 Methylocaldum sp.
GGCAATTCGTCGTGACGCTGTTTGAGCAGCACGTCGATGTTGGACCACGCTTTTGCGGTATCATGCTTCAAATTGACCAGCCGGTTGTAGATCAAGATGGCGTACACGATCACGAACAAGATCGTGCCGACCAGAATGAAACCGCCTACGCTCATAATCTCTCCTCGCGTTCTTGAAGTTGAATCAGGGCTTGGAGAAGTATAGACGGCGGGCCCGGCGCATCATTTGATCAATCGGAGTGTCGTAAGGTGACGATTCAGATTTATAACGGTGTCGAGCCGAAATTGGGAACAGGAACTTACATTGCCGACAGTGCGCTGGTGATCGGTGACGTGACATTGGGCAACGACGTCTCCATTTGGCCGATGGTGGTCGCGAGAGGCGATGTGCACCGAATCGAGATTGGCGACGAAACCAATATTCAGGACGGCTGCGTGCTGCACGTCACCCAACGAAGCCGCTACAACGAAGAGGGCAATGCCTTGATCGTCGGGCGGGGTGTCACCGTGGGGCACCGGGCGGTACTGCATGGGTGCACCATCGGTGATCTATGTCTGATCGGCATCGGTGCGGTGATCATGGACGGTGCCGTCGTGGAGGACCGGGTAATGATCGGTGCGGGGGCTTTGGTGCCGCCCGGCAAGCGTTTGGAAGGCGGTTTTCTTTACGTGGGATCGCCGGCGAAACAGGCACGCCCGCTCAAGGAGGCCGAGCTGGAATATTTAAGTTTTTCCAAGGACGGTTACGTGCGTTTGAAGAATCAATATCTGAGTGATGCCAGATTGCTTGGCGCTTAGCACTAGCGACCACGCTCCCGATTGAGAATGTCGATCACGGGATGCGTTTCCGGCCGTATGCCCCGCCAGATAAAAAACGCCTCGGCCGCTTGTTCGACCAACATGCCGATGCCGTCAACGCTGACATCGGCCCCCACATCTTTTCCCCATCGGACGAACGGTGTGGGCTCCGTCCCATAGGCGAGATCGTAGCAACATCCGCCGGCTCGGAGAATATTCTTCGGCAGATCCGGCAGTTCGCCAATCAGGCTGGCGGCGGTGGCGTTCAGAACGAGATCGAAGGATTCCGTGCCCAAGTCTGAAAAGCCGCATCCGGCGATCGGGCCGAGATCCCCAAACTCCTCTGCCAGCCGGACCGCTTTGTCGGGTGTGCGGTTGGCGATCACCAGGCAAGACGGACCTCGCTCCAACAGTGGACCAATAATGCCGCGGCTTGCGCCGCCCGCGCCCAAAAGAAGGACTCGGCGGTTTTCCAAGGAAAGTCCGAGATTGACCGTAAGGTCTCGCATCAAGCCGACGCCGTCGGTGTTGTCCCCGTAAATCGTTCCATCCGGACGTAAGGCCAAGGTATTGACGGCTTTGCTGCGTTCCGCGCGCTCACTTTTGGAATCGGCAATTTTCCAGGCGAGTTCCTTGAGGGGAACGGTGCAATTCAAGCCTTTCCCGCCACCGGCGAAAAAGTCTCGCACGCGGATTTCGAACGTTTCCGGCAGAACGTCTTGCGCGGTATAGGTCAGACGCTCTCCGGTCTGTTCTGCAAAAAGCGCGTGAATACGGGGCGATTTGCTGTGGCCGATGGGGTGACCGAAGACGGCATAACGATCTGCTGGCAGCATGACTAGGTGAATCCGGCGGAAATCTTGATGAAGACAGTTTTAGGTTTCAGCCTTTGCGCAGTTTAGGTGCTCTGTCTCATGGCGTCTTCGCGAAGCCATTCGGCAACGGTCCTGGCGTAATAGGTCAGAATGGCGTCCGATCCTGCGCGCTTGAGCGCCAGCAAAGATTCGAGCACGGTCTTGCGCTCGTCGAGCCAGCCGTTTTGTGACGCGCCTTTGAGCATGGCGTATTCCCCGCTGACTTGGTAGGCGAACGTAGGGACGCCAAAGCGGTCTTTGACGCGGCGGATGATGTCCAGATAAGGCAATCCCGGTTTGACCATGACCATGTCCGCGCCTTCCGCCAAATCGAGCTCGACTTCCCGCAGGGCCTCATCGGAATTGGCGGGATCCATCTGGTAAGTGTATTTGTCGCCGCTCCCCAGGTTGGCCGCCGAGCCCACGGCATCTCGGAAAGGTCCGTAGAAGGCGGAGGCGTACTTGGCGGAATAGGCGAGAATACGCGTGTGGACGAATCCTTTCTCTTCCAATGCGTCCCGGATTGCGCCGATGCGCCCGTCCATCATGTCCGAAGGCGCCACGATGTCGGCGCCGGCTTCCGCATGGGACAGCGCCTGTTTCACGAGTACTTCGACGGTTTCGTCGTTGACCACGTAGCCGTTTTGATCTACGAGCCCGTCCTGGCCGTGAGTCGTGAAAGGGTCTAGAGCGACATCGGTGATGACACCCAGTTCCGGCAGCTGTCGTTTCAGTAGGCGTACCGCTCGTTGCACCAAACCCTCAGCATTGTAAGCCTCGCGTGCGTCATCCGTTTTTTTGTCGGGTGACGTTACGGGAAAGAGTGCGATGGCGGGAATGCCAAGCCGAAAAGCCTTTTCGCTTTCGCGTAACAGCAAGTCGATGCTTAGTCGCTCGACGCCGGGCATAGAAGCGACCGGTTCCCGCCGATTTTCGCCTTCCAAGATGAAAAGAGGGTAAATCAAATCATTGGTGGAAAGCTGTGTTTCCCGCACTAAGCGCCGGCTGAATTCATTCCGTCTCATTCGGCGCAAGCGAACATTGGGGTAAGAAATGCTATTATTTAACGACATGGTGGCCGGTTTATTGCGTGGGACACAGAGGAACTCGGTAGTTTAGTGCATGCCGCCGAGTTATGATAAGAATATTAAAAAGTCAGCAGGAGTTTTTAAATGAAATTTACTAAGTCTTCCTTCGGCCTGGCAAGTTGGGCCGTTGCATTGTCGTTGCTGTTAAGCTTCTGGGGAGCGGCAGCGTGGGCGGAGGAAGGATTACTCCCTCCACAGCAGGTTATCCAGCACAGTGCCGACGAGCTGCAAACCACGCTGCAAAAGCCGGAATACAAGGGCGATTTCAGGAAAGCTACTCAGTTCGTTGATGGCATCATCGAACCGCATGTGGATTTCGATCGTGTGTCGATGTTGATTTTAGGAAAGTATTGGAAGACGGCGACGCCCGAGCAAAAAGAACGTTTTAAAAAGGAATTCCGGATGCTGCTTGTGCGTACGTATACCACCGCCTTTACCGAATACGCCAACTGGAAAATCCGTTATCTGCCGCTGCAGATGAAGCCGGAGGACAAGAAGGTTATGGTCCGTACCGAAATTCTCCAGGCGGGCGCTCAACCCGTGGCGGTCAACTATCGAATGGTGTTCACCAAAAACGATTGGAAAGTGTACGACGTATTGATCGAGGGCATCAGTTTGCTACAGAACTATCGTGCCAGCTTTACCGATGAGGTTGCCCGTACCGGCTCCCTCGATCAATTGATTTCACACCTGGCAGAGCGCAACGCTACCGCCATGAAAGAGCCGCTCGGGGCAGCGGGCGGCGGCGATAAAAGAGGCTCATAGCCAGTCTCTAGGTTTCAGGTAATTCTTGTACAGATTATCTTCGGCGCTACCTTCCTGCGGCTTCCAGTTATAGCGCCAATGCGCGATCGGCGGCAGAGACATTAGAATGGATTCTGTCCTGCCGCCCGATTGCAATCCAAACAAAGTTCCTCGGTCATAAACCAGGTTGAATTCGACGTATCGTCCGCGGCGATAGAGCTGAAATTCGCGCTCCCGTTCGCCGTAGGGCATATCCTTCCGTTTTTGGACGATCGGAACATAAGCCTTGATGTAATGATCTCCGACGCTGCGCAAAAAATCGAAGCAGCGATCGAACCCCCATTCATTGAGATCGTCGAAAAATAATCCTCCGATGCCCCGGGTTTCATTGCGGTGTTTGAGAAAAAAGTATTCATCGCACCAGCGCTTGAACTTGGGGTAAATATCCTCGCCAAAGGGAAGACAGGCATCCCGGGCTACAGTGTGCCAATAAATCGCATCTTCTTCGAAGGGATAATAGGGTGTGAGATCGAAGCCGCCGCCAAACCACCATACCGGCGTTTCGTTTTCCTTCTCCGCGAGGAAAAAACGGATATTGGCATGAGAGGTCGGGACATATGGATTCAGAGGGTGAATGACCAGGGATACGCCTACGGCTTGAAATGTCCGGCCTGCGAGTTCTGGCCGATGCGCAGTGGCGGAGGGTGGCAGATTTCTGCCGAACACGTGGGAGAAATTGACGCCGCCTTGCTCGAACGTTTTTCCGCCGGTCAATACGCGGGTTCTTCCTCCGCCGCCGCCATTGTATTGCCAAAGGTCCTCCAAAAATCGGGCGTCTGGTTCCTCGTTTTCCAGGGCGAGACAGATTTTGTCTTGGAGGTCTTGAAGATAAGCTTTAACTTGTAAGATATCGGGTGTGTTCATTCGGCGATCTTCCCGTAAAAGTCGAGTGTGGATGGGAGTCTCCGGGATGTTGTTCGGCTCGAGCGCTTTGCGGCTTTCTTCTTCTAAATGGACGACGAGATTGTAGCACGGTGGAATAGGGATGTTGTTGCCTCGAAAACATTATGAGTCCCGAAGGGGAAACGGAAACCAACAAGGTAAGCGGCGCCCCAAAGAATGGCGGCAACCCATTGAACGAGAATGTCCAATTGTAATTTGAGCCTGAAGGTATATTCGGATCTGTTTTCGGTGCTTGGGCAGCCGTACTTGCGTACTTGGCTAGACCGGTTGCCGACTCGGTTGGACGCGGTTTTTGGCTCCGCGCGGCATGGCGATTGGCCGGCTTGGCAGGCCGCACTCGATGGCCTGCCAAAAATCGATGCGTCCGTGGTCGATTTGAATGCCGATAGCATCCTTGTCGATGGGGGATGCAACGAAGAACAGCGGGACCGTATCGAGAGTCTGCTGCTCAGGCTTCATCCGTGGCGCAAGGGTCCATATGCCATTCATGGCATTCATATCGATACTGAATGGCGCTCCGATCTTAAATGGCGCAGGCTGAAAGATCATATTCAGCCGCTTGAAGGCCGAACCGTGTTGGATGTCGGCTGTGGAAATGGTTACCACGCCTGGCGCATGATTGGATGCGGGGCCGAGTTGGTGATCGGAGTTGATCCGACACTCTTGAGTGTCGCGCAATTTCTGGCGATCAAGCATTTTGCCGGCGATTTTCCGGTTCATGTGCTTCCCTTGGGTATAGAGGACGTTCCGCTCAATCTTCGTGCCTTCGACACTGTTTTTTCGATGGGGGTGCTTTACCATCGCCGTTCGCCTTTCGATCATCTTTTGGAGCTCAAGGGCTGTCTCAGATCCGGCGGTGAATTGGTCTTGGAGACTTTGGTCGTCGACGGTGGGCTGGGT
>NZ_JBDIVO010000313.1:0-5291 GCF_039794385.1 Methylocaldum sp.
TGTTGCCGGTCGAATGGTTGCAGCTGCGCCGGCACGGCGAAAAAGGAATGCCGGGCATCGATGCCGCGAGCGCGGACGGATTGTTCATTCCGCTCGACGGGAGCATGGCGTTGGACGATATGGATTGCTACATCATCCGAACCACCCTGGAGCGCCACGACGGCAACGTCACCGCCGCCGCCCGCGCCCTCGGCACGACCCGCGAAACGCTGCGCTATCGCATCCGGAAGTACGGGTTGAAAGAATCGAGCTGATCCGGCTATCGGCTTTCAGCACCGGCACGAGGCTAACGCGTCCCAGTGCCGGTACAGGACATCGCATTTTTGACTGGTTTTCGTTCCGTTTCCGGTTTCTGCTGGCCGGTTTGCCGGAGCACTCTAAGTTCGATTGTACGGTGAGGGAGCCGACGTAGTGCCGGCTTTCGGCAAGCGTCTTGAATCCCTCTCGATTCCCCTGTGCAAAAGAGGGCGGGCGGAATGGTTTTCATCCCGCCCGTTGCCGTGTCCGCACAAGCATGATGAAAACTCTCGCCCCGAACGACTGGGAGAAGTTCATTCGGTGACCCGGATGCGGTTCAAATACACCGCCTAAGCGGGTGGTCTTGAACCAGTCCACACTCAAATACCTCGCCAACTAAGTCATTTATATGAAAAATCAATAAGATAGAATTTTTCTGCATCTGGCATGGAAGTCGCTTCACCGGACTCGGTTAATGCAGTTTTGTGAGTGCGACTATGGTTTCGATCCAAGCTTTGCGCCGGGTGCCCCGAACCGGTCTGCCGGGGCTTAGAGACCATTGGCGATCGGATCTCGTATCCGGCTTTTTGGTGTTTCTCATCGCTTTGCCTCTGTGCCTCGGCATCGCCATGGCCTCCGGATTTCCGCCCATGGCGGGGATCATCAGTGCCGTGATCGGCGGGGTTGTGGTGTCCAGGATCAACGGCTCTCACGTCACCGTCAACGGTCCCGCCGCCGGACTCATCGTAGTGATCCTCTCGGCGGTCCAATCCTTGGGCCAAGGCGATGCCATGGCGGGTTACCGCTACACTCTCGCCGCCATTGTGATGGCCAGCGTTCTGCAAATTCTCATGGGCCTCTTGAAAGCCGGGAAGCTCAACGCCTATTTCCCGGCCGCGGTAGTGCACGGCATGCTGGCCGCCATCGGGATCATCATTATGGCCAAGCAAATCCACGTGATGCTCGGAGTGAAACCGGAAGACGGCGAAATACTCTCCGCGATCGCCGGGATTCCGTGCAGCGTGATGGCCGCCAACCCTGAAATCGCCCTGATCGGATTGCTGGGGCTGGTTATTTTGATGATCTGGTCGTGGGTCAGAAATCCGTATCTCAGGATGATCCCGGCCCCCCTGATCGTCATCGTCGTCGGCATGGCCCTGGGCCGGTATTTCGACCTGGAGCACGAACATGTCTTCCTGTTCCTGCCGCACCACGAGTACACGATAGGGCCGAGGTTCCTGGTCTCGATTCCGGAAGACGTTCTGGCGAGCTTTTACTTTCCGGACTTTTCGAAGATCGCGACGGTCGAGTTCTGGGGAGCCGTGATGTCGATCGGCCTGATCGGAAGCCTCGAATCGCTCCTGAGCGCCACGGCCGTTGACAAGCTCGATCCTTACAAGCGCCGTTCGGACCTGAACCGGGATTTGACCGCGGTAGGCGTGGGGAACCTGCTATCCGGACTGATCGGCGGGCTCCCGATGATCGCCGAGATCGTCCGTTCGTCGGCGAATATCAACAACGGGGCGAAGACCGGCTGGGCCAACTTTTTTCACGGCCTCCTGCTGGGCCTCTTCGTGGTGTTTTTTCCCCATGTCATCCATGAGATTCCGCTGGCGTCTTTGGCGGCGCTTCTGGTGTACACCGGCTTTCGCCTGGCTTCGCCCCGCCAGTTCGCCAAGACCATGGACATCGGCAAGGAACAGTTGGCGCTCTTCTGCGTCACGATTGTGGGCATTCTGACGACCGATCTATTGGTGGGGGTTGCAATCGGCATTGCCGCCAAGCTGATGATCCACATCTTTCGCGGCGTGGAACTCAAGCACCTGGCCAGGCTCGATTATGCGTTGAAGCAAACATCGCCCGGCACCTATCACGTCCGAATCGGCGGGTCGGCGATATTTTCCAATTTTCTGGCGCTCAAGCGCGTGGCGGCGGAATTGCCCGCCGGTCAGACAGTGATCTTCGATCTGGCGGACGCTTACCTCATCGACCATACGGTGATGGAATTCCTCGACCATTTCCGCCACGACTATCGCGACCACGGCGGCGAATGCCATCTTGCCGGTCTCGAAAACCACGAACCCTACGCCGACCATCCCTTGGCCGCACGGCGAAGGCGGCGGCCCATGGGGCGCCGGATCGTCTTCAAGATCGTCAAGAGCAGCTGATCCGGGAACGAAATGACCGCCATACCCCTCGCTCCGCTATCGATTCCGTTGGTCCGGTTCGCCGAGCCTCTTACCAAGGCGCTGGAAACCGAATACCAGGCCGAACGCATCATCGCGGCGCTGCGCCGCTGTCCTCAACGCAGGATCGAATTGGATTTCACCGGGCTTACCGATGCCAGTTTGGCGTTCTGCGACGAATTTTTCCGGCTTGCGGAGCGCGAACTCCCGGAAACCTGGCTGGTGCCCCGGCATTACGTTCACCCGTATCCGTGTCTGGTTCACGAACTGGTGAGCCGTTTGGAGCGATTGCGTGAAAAGACCTGGATCAAAGGGTGCGAATCGTTCATGACCGGAGCCGATCCCGGTCAGCGAAGTCATCGAACTTCCGCTGTTTGAGGCTCCGATGCTCGTAAGCGCCCGCCCTAGAGTTTTTCCCCGCGGTTTAGCGGTGCGGATTGGGAAATGCGTGGGTCGGCAATCCTTTGCCGACAAAGCCCTCGTCGACCCAGTGTGTCGGCAAAGCATTGCCGACCTACTGCCGCACCGACCGGAAAAACGCTCCGATTGCGTCTCTTATTTCAACGCGGGCAATGCGCCTTTGCGAGTGCCGATGTAACCGATCACCGCGCGATGCAGGGCGTGCCACTTCTCGTTCAGCTTCGCGATCACGAGATCCTTGTCGTGCCCTGTGTAGTTTTTATTCACTTCCTCGCCGGCGTGCTGGAAATTGCTCATGATGTAGGAAAAGCCGTGGGCATTTTCCACGATCTGTAAACCGGCCGCTTCCGCGCCCATCGGCGTGGAAAGGATGCGCGCCAAGCGGCGATTGTCGACGTTGTAGGCCCAGACGTAGTTATTGTTGCGGCGGCTGGTGTCTTCGCCGATAAAAAGCGTGCGGCTCGCGGGCGAAAACTTGAGATTGTCCGGTCCGCAAACCTTGTCCTGCTCGCAGCGGTTGCCTTCGGCATCCTTTCTGTCTTCGCCGTTGTCATTCTTGCCCAGCCACCCGCCCAGGAGTTCCGGCACGGATCTCATGGCGGACGCCACGAAGCGGCTATCGATTCCGGCTTCATGGCCGTCGGTCAGCTTGAGCTCGTAAACCGCCCCGCCGTCGTTTTGAGGCAGGCGAATATCGCCGGTGCCGTCGGCCATGCCTTTTTCGATACGCGAGATGGCGACATACGCCTTGCGTCCGCTCGGATCGTGGGCGACGCCTTCCATTTTGGAGAATTCGGTCGTGGCTCCGAGATAGGCCGCGTAACGGCGGGTTTCCAGAAAAGCCGCGGCTTTTTCCATATGGGGCTTGAGCCGCAGCCATTCGGTGCCGGTGTAGGTGGTGACTTTCTTGTAGCCATGCTCATGGGGGTCGGTATTGCTGGCGTCGAATATGTCGGCGAACTTGATGCCGTTATCGACCAGGGCCCTGATTTCGGCATCCGCGGCCGAGCCCAGCTTGATCCAGGTCAGCTTCGCCGCTCCTCCTTTCGACGCCGTGGTTTGTTTCCATTTGGCGGCGTAAAGCGTGCCTGACGACAGATCCTCGGGGTGGTCGGCGATGAACATGAACAGCCCGGTATTGACGCCGTCGTCGCCCATGTAAGCCGTGCGCCGGTCGGGCATTATTTCGGCCAATTCCCGCGAAAACCGGCCCAGGACGTAGTGCTTGACGGCCGATGCGGTTCCGTTGGCGTCGATCTTTACCTCCGGCACCAAACCATAGTGATAGGCATTGGCGTGTGCGGCATCGCCGAAGTAATACCGGCTGAACGAGTCGATGTCCGTGGTGTCGTCGCTGTCCTCGGTCTTGGCGCCGCCGCCGCGAACCTTGGCGTCCGGTTCGTATTCTTCGCTGCCGAGATGCGTGTTCCAGGGCGAAAGCGAGGCGGCGCAGGCTATCCAAAGACCGTTCACGCTGCCGAAGCTGATGTTGTGGTAATCCGCAACCGTCAGGGCGCCGGTGGATTTGTTTTGATCGAGCTTGGCAAAGCTCGCGGTCGCCGGCAGCTTGCTCCAGAAGCGTCCCGATTGCCCGGCGGGCGGCAGTTCCTTGTATTCGTACTGGGTGACCAGGGCCAGGGCTTCGTTTCGAAGAGGATCGTGGGCCTTCATGCCCGGTATCGCCATCAGGGAGTTGCCGTCCGGCGAATCCGAGGCGATTTGTCCGTAGGTGTCGGCCAGCGGGTGATCATGGTAGTCGTACAAGCCGCCCACGGTATGCCCGGCGATCGAATCGGCGGTGCCCATCAGTTCGTGATAACTCAGATCGTAAGTCCGGCTCTTGCCGTTCCGGTAAATCACTTTCATCCGGGCTTTGCTGTAAATGTCCGTTTTCTCGTCGGCGGTGACGGGAGCAGGCATCCCGATGAATTCGACCGATTTGACGGTTGGGGCGGCGTCGGCCGAACCGGCGAAAGTCAGCAGCGAGAGCGCTGACGAAACGGCTACGGTGAAAGCGTTCATTCTTGGCATTATTCGAAAAATATTTAACCCTAGTCGACGAATGTTAAATTCTTGTGACAATACGCCGAACAGGTGAGGCATTTGCCCTATGGTCCAGGCATTTCCCGCAAAAGGCGCGCCATAATCCGTTTGCGCATGCGATTTCTGGCTGATCCGGTATGTGGAATGAAACGTGCTTGTAACAATCCGCGGCTTGCTTCGGCAAGCCGTCTGATTCGCCTTTTTAACCGACTGATTAGGGAGTAGATTGCTCATGAAGACATTTATCGGTGTGATCACAGGGATTCTTTTCTTTTTCGGCGGGACTGCCGCGCAGGCCGCCCTGCTGGAAGGCCAATCGGTTTATTTCCAGTTTGCGGACGAGGACCTGGATTACTTCGGGACACCGTCCATCGACGGCGATACCCTGAGCTTCGCCTTTTCCGA
>NZ_JBDIVO010000314.1:0-5267 GCF_039794385.1 Methylocaldum sp.
TCGGCCATCCTGCCGATTTGTCCGGCACAAATTTGCCAGGAGCAAATTTGGACGTGCGGAGCACGGTCCGTAGGACGAACCCCAGGGATGGGGTGAGCAATCCCTGCCGGAATGACGGCTTAACTTAATAGCATTGCGGCTGAGCCCGCCGTCGAGGGGCGGCGCGCTAGAGCGTTTTTCATCGCTTTATAGCGGCGTGGACGGGGACACCGCCCGTACCCATTCGTAGGTCGGCAATCCTTTGCCGACGAACGTGTTTGAAGGGACTACTCCAGAGCGATCTCGCCGTCTATGACGTGATGGATGTTCAGGGCCGGAACTTCCAAGGTCATCTTGACGGCGAATTTCTCGTTTCCGACGAGCTTGCCGGCTTGCAGCGCGTCGTGCACGGCCAGCTCGATCTCCCGCTGCGAAGTCACACCGACCTTTTTCAGGAACTTGCGGATGTCCATGTTGAAAGTATCGTCGTTCATTGCCGTGACTCCTAAATTTCAAGAATCTCAAGTTTCGATGCAAAATTTCGGGACTTGATCCCGGTGCTGTTATTAACCCGGCCTATCAATATAGACCGGGTTAATCCGGGGCAGGGATGCGCCCCGGCGCGGCGACCAGCCTCGTGAGCCAAGGCCTAAGCGTGTAGCGGCCTGGGCGCCGGCCCGAAATACCAGGAGGGTATTTACGGGCCAGATTAATAAACTCAGAAGAGCGGCGAAACTCCGAATAGTTTGCTGTGGAAATGCAGTATTGCGAGATAAAGCACTACGGCCAGCGTGATGCGCCACCAACCGATCTCGGTCAATTTGAGCTGATTGCGCCCTTCTCGGATGGCGTTGAAAGGTATATTGGATGTAACGGCCGTGAATTTCGCCCATTGCTCTCCGAAGTGCCTTTGACGCTTGGCGTCTATCGAGCGGGTTCCACCTATCGTTAGGATCAGCAAGGACCCGAACAGTACGAGTGCTGCGGCATCGCCGTTGGCGATCAGGTGCACGACGGCCCACAGGCCGATTCCCCAAAGAAAGGGATGACGGGTGATCCGCAGAATGCCTCGTGCCGGCTCTGCTTCAGAGAGTAGAGACTCACCGTTTACCGCAGTCGGATTGGGTGTCGTTACGCCGGCGACAGCCAGGAAAAAAGCGACCAGCATCAAAAGCGCCGCGACGGGTTTGAACCACGCGAGCTGTCCCCAGGTTTCGATGTAAGGCGCACGGCGGTAGGCGTAAATCAGCCAGACTAGGCCGAGCAGCGAAAGGCTGGAAAAACCGATGCGGTAGATCCGCTCGCCGTATTTCTCGATCAGCCGATCCCGCCATCGGGTGCCGGCGATCAAGAAATGAATGCCGACGAAAAACAAGGCGGCAAGCGTAAGCTGGGTCATGAGGATGCTCCGGATTCGAGTTGGCTGCGGTTCATGGGTGTTTACTTAAGTTGTCAGCGTCGTCGCGCACTCCCTGTTCGGCTCATTTCTCCAGCAAGCGGGGCATCAATTCCACCAGATTGCACGGACGGGTACGGTAATCGAGCTGATCTCGAATGAGCTGGTCCCAAGCGGTTCGACATGCGCCCGAAGAGCCCGGCAGACAGAAGATATAGGTCCCGTTGGCTACCCCGGCAACGGCGCGGGACTGAATCGTGGACGTCTTGATATCTTGATACGAGACGGCGCGAAAAACCTCGCCGAATCCGTCCAGAGTCTTGTCGAACAGGACTGAAACCGCTTCCGGTGTGCCGTCCCGTCCGGTCACGCCGGTGCCGCCGGTGGTGATGACGACCTGTATCGTCTCGGAGGCGATCCATTCCGATACCACGGCGCGGATTCGGTAGATGTCGTCGGCTACGATGCGTTTATCCGCCAGGCGATGTCCGGCGGCGCTTAGCCGGTCGACCAGGGTTTTCCCGGAAACATCGGTGTCTTCCGTGCGCGTGTCGGATACCGTCAATATCGCGATGTTGAGGGGAACGAAATCTCTTTCCTGGGACATTGAGATGCTTTCCTGTGGTACGTGTTGTAAATTCCGTTCGTGAAACGGTCGGTGCCCTCTTCATTCGCGCGCGCGAGACTGCGGGCAGAGGGGCGAACATTAAAAAGCTATCGAACATCCCGAGGGGGTGCAATCCTTTCGAACAGGATGCGGACTTGATTAAATATTAGCAAATGCTTATATTTTTGCTTGTCCATGATCGAGCGGTATTCGCATTACGGAGTGTGGCGACAGATCCGGGGTAGGCATTCGAGTTTCGAAGCACTTGGCGGTTTTCAAGCATCAAGGCGCAAGACGATGAGGAGTAAAGGCAGGATATGAGTTTGAAGCTTTCCCAGTCGAGACTTTTGGCCGCGGGTGCGACACTCTGTCTGATACTGGTCGGAGCCGGGTCTGCCGCAGACGCGCTGGCGGAAACAAGCGCTCGCCATCCGCTCAAGCTGGAGGAAGCCATCGATTTGGCCTTCGAGCAAAACCCCGATCTTCTCGCGGCCGCCGCCCGGATCGGCGAGGCCGAGGCCAAGGTTGCCGAAGCCGCCGCGAACTTCTATCCCAAGCTTATGGCGCGGGTCGGTTACGCCTATTCCGACGATCCTTCCCAAGCCTTTTCCTATATCGTGGCACAGCGCCGTTTTAACTTCGGCATGGATATCAATCATCCGGGCTGGGTGGAAAATTTTCGCCCCGAGATCGTCGGCACCTGGTCGTTGTATCGAGGCGGGCAGGACAGTTATCGGAAGAAAGCCGCCGAATTGGGCGTCGAAGCGGCCGAATTGGAACGTTCGGCAATTCGCAACCGTCTGGCTGCGGCAGTGACGGCGGCGTATTACGCGCTGCTGTCCGCGCCGCAGCAAGTGGATGTGGCGCGCCATTCGATCGAGGCCGTCGAGCGCGAACTGGAGCATACCAAACATCGGGTGGCGGAAGGCATGGCGCTCAAGGCGGACGTTTTATCCTTGGAAGTCCGCGCGGCGGAGGCCCGCGAGTCCGAGTTGAAGGCCCAAAACGCCATCGAATTGTCCCGTTCGGCGCTTAAGACGCTCCTCGGCATCACGACGGGCGAAATCCTGGAGCTGCGCGAACCCGCGGACAGACTTGCCGACCATCCAGCTCAAGATTATGCGCGGCTGCTGGATCAAGCCTTGGCCCAGCGTCCCGAGATGCAGGCCGCGATACATCAGTCGCAGATCCGGCGCGAGGAACTTCAGGCCGAACGGGGAGCGCGCTGGCCGCGGGTCAATGCCTACGCTGCTTACGGTCAGAACAGCCGCTCGCCGGATTTCGCGTTCAGCCGCGACAACGTCACCCTGGGCGTCAACGCCGAGGTGGATCTATTCTCGGGCGGCGCGGTCAGCGCCCGTATCGCCCAGGCGGAACGCCGGCTGACCGAAGCTCAGGCCCTGGAGCAGCGCACCCGGCTGGAGATCGGGGATGAAGTCCGGCGCGCCTATACGACCCTGGAAGAAGCGCTGCAACGCCTTAAAGTGGCCGAAGCCGGCGCTGCCGCCGCCGACGAGGCTCTGCGACTGGTCAATGAGCAATATCGAGGCGGCGCTGCTACCGTGACGCGGTATCTGGAAGCGGAAACCGATCGTGCCGATGCCGCCCTGCGCGTCATCGTCGTCCGTTACGAAGCGGAGGTGGCGCAAGCGCAGCTGAAGAAGGCGGTGGGACACTGGCGGTAAAGTCTCCGGACAACCTGTTCTTCAACCCCCGCTCTGGCCGGCTTTCATGCAGGTGCCGGGGGCTTTTGCCCGACTACGAACAAGCAAGAAACCGATAGGCCAATTCATGACGCATGCCACGCATTCCCGGACCAAGCTTATCTACGCCCTGATCGCGGTATCCGTTTTGATTCTTCTTCTCGTCTGGATGCAGGGAGGCTTTAAGGACAAGGTGGAACCGGGGGTGAGCGAGGCCGTGGTGGATGGGGGAGTTGATAAGAACGCGTCTACGGTCCAGGTGATTCGAAAGGAAGTCGAGAAAGTCTTTGCCTGGCCCGGAACCGTTGCAGCGCGGACGGTGGCGCAGATCGCTCCCAAGATTCCCGGCAGGATTCTGGAAATCACGGTTCGCGCGGGCGACCGCGTCAAGCAAGGCCAAGTGCTGGCACGCCTCGACGAACGGGAAACTCGGTCGCGCCTCGGCCAGGCGCGCGCCGCTCTCGCCGCCGCCGAGGCGCAAGCCGGACGCGCTCGTGCGGATGCGCGCCGAATCCAAAACCTCTACGACAAAGAGGCCGCGACCCGGCAAGCCCTCGATGCCGCCCTGGCGGCGGCGAGGACCGCCGAAGCGCAAGTGCGGGAAGCCAGGGACGCGATTCGCGAGGCGGAATCTTCACTGGCGGAAACGGTGTTGCGCGCGCCCTTCGACGGCGTCATCGTCGAACGCCGTCTGGAGCCGGGCGACATGGCGTTGCCCGGTTCGCCGACACTGGTTCTTCAGGAATCGCAGCGGCTTCGGATCGAGAGCGCCATTCCCGCCGAGTGTGCCGGCCTGGTTGAAATCGGGCATGAACTCAAGGTCCGCGTCGCCAATCCGGAACGAGAACTCGATGCCGTGGTGGACGAAATTCAGCCCGCTGCCGATCCCAAGACCCGAACCGTGCTGGTGAAAGCCCGCTTGCCCGAAGATTCGGCCGTGCAGCCCGGCGCGTTCGGCTGGCTCTATCAAGCCTGCGGTCAGGACGAGGTGCTGTTGCTGCCGGTTTCCGCCGTGAGCCGCGTCGGACAGCTCGAGAGCGTGCGGCTGGTGGTGGACGATAAGGTCCGGCTGCGCCACGTCCGCACCGGCAAGCGCTACGATGGCCAGATCGAAATCCTTTCGGGGCTCAAGGAAGGCGACACCGTGCTGCTCCGGGAGGCCGGCCGATGAGCGCGGAAACCTCTGTCGAGCGGGGTTTGACAGCCCGCATCGTCGAGCTGTTCATCACCTCCAAGCTTTCGATACTGCTGCTGATCGCTTCCTTTCTGGCCGGGTTCGCGGCGCTGGTGCTGACGCCGCGCGAGGAAGAACCGCAGATCGTGGTGCCGGTGGCGGACGTTCTGATCAGCGCGCCCGGTGCCGATGCCGAGGAGGTCGAAAAACTGGTGTCAACGCCGCTGGAGACCCTGCTGAGGGAAGTGGACGGCGTGGAATACGTGTATTCCGCTTCGCGCGAAGGCGAGGCCCTGGTGACGGTGCGCTTCTATGTCGGCGAAGACCGCGAGGACAGCCTGGTCAAGGTATGGAACAAGCTGATGTCCAACCAGGACCGGATACCGCCCTTGGTCAGCTCCTGGACCG
>NZ_JBDIVO010000315.1:0-5254 GCF_039794385.1 Methylocaldum sp.
TTTTTTAAGTGGTGCCGAGGGCGAGAATCGAACTCGCACTTGGTTTCCCAAACCAGATTTTGAGTCTGGCGCGTCTACCAGTTTCGCCACCTCGGCGCGAAAGCAGGCGAATTATAAAGAAATCTCTCTTAAAAAGCCACATACTGCATTCTTTTCTCCCCGACTGTTACCATCTGTCGATGCGTAAAAGTGATTTCTTTTTTGAGCTTCCCGAGGATCTGATCGCCCAGTACCCGCTACCGGAGCGTAGCGCCAGTCGGCTGCTGTGTTTGGATGGAACGACCGGCGAAATTGACGATCGTATGTTTATCGAGCTGCCGGAACTGCTTCGTGCGGGCGACCTTCTAGTCTTTAACGATACCAAAGTCATGCCGGCGCGGCTTTTTGGCCGCAAAGCGTCCGGAGGCAGGGTGGAGGTTTTGATCGAACGGGTGCTCGGTCCGAGTATGGGCTTGGCCCATGTGCGTGCAAGCAAGGCTCCGAAAGCGGGAACCGAAATTCTTCTCGAAGGCGGTTTTCGATGCACAGTTCAAGGACGGCAAGACGATTTGTTCCTGCTGATGCTTCTCGACGGTCGAACCGTCGATGAAGTCTTGAGCGCCGTTGGGCATATTCCTCTGCCGCCTTATATCGACCGGCCGGATTCGGTATACGATTGGGAACGTTATCAGACCGTGTTTGCGAAGGCGTCCGGTGCCGTAGCGGCGCCCACCGCCGGTCTGCATTTCGATGAAGCGATGCTGGAGCGCCTGGCTGCGAAGGGTATCGAGCGGGCTTTTGTGACGCTGCATGTGGGCAGCGGCACGTTTCAACCCTTGCGGGTGGATGAACTGGATCAGCACAAAATGCATTCGGAGCTTTGCGAGGTCGGTTCGGACGTGGTGGAAAAAGTTAACGAGGTTCGGCAGCGCGGGGGGCGGGTGATTGCCGTCGGAACAACCGTAGTGCGGACATTGGAGTCGGCCTCGCTTAAAGGGTCCCTGACTTCTTACAAAGGCGAGACGAATTTGTTTATTCGTCCGGGCTTCCACTTTCGTTGTGTCGATGCCATGGTTACAAATTTTCATCTTCCGGAATCCACCCTGTTGACCTTGGTGTGCGCTTTTGCCGGTTATTCCGAGGTTCTGGCGGCCTATCGGCACGCCGTAGAGCGCAAATACCGGTTTTTCAGTTACGGCGACGCGATGTTTGTCACGCACAAGCCGCATGCGTAACCGATAATACCCAGACCATCAATTTTTATGCGGAACCGGAATGGTCGCGAAGACGTCCGAGCTTCTTAAGCAGTTCAGCCCCGGGCGAATTCTGTTACCGGTCGTTTTGGGATTGGGTATCGTCGGCTACACGCTGTATGGCGAATGGGTCAAGAGCGGCCTTCCGATGGGCGAGGTGCTGGATCGTTTCGCCTGGACTTCGCGTTCGGTCTTCTGGATTGCTTTGGCGCTCCTGATGATGATGCTGCGCGATTTCGGCTACATGTGGCAATTGCGGATATTGACCGACCGTAAGCTGGAGTGGCGGACCTGTCTCGAAATAATCCTCCTTTGGGATTTCTTCGCCGCGGTTTCGCCATCCATGGTCGGCGGAGCCGCCGTTGCGGTGTTTATGCTGGTCAAAGAACAGATCAGCATCGGTCGCAGCACCGCGATCGTATTTACCACGGTTTTTCTCGATCAGGTGTTCTATACCTCGCTCCCTTTCTTCGCGAGCCTGTTCGTTCCTCAGGCCGACATTTTCGCGCCCTTGCACTACATTCGGTCGGAACTGCTCGGAACCAGCATGATGGTCGGGTTTTGGGTGGCTTGGGGTGGGCTGGTCGTCTACTTGATACTGCTTATTGCGGCATTGTTCGTAGCGCCGCACTGGATCAACTGGTGGCTGACCAGGCTGCTCATGCTACGGATGTTCCGCTTCTGGCGCTCGCGAGGCTTGCACATGGTCAACGACCTGCTCACGGCCTCGCGTGATTTGCGGGATAGGAAATCGATTTTCTGGTTTCAGGTTTGGGTGGCGACATCGCTTGCATGGATAGGCCGATATCTGGTCTTGAACTGCGTTCTTGCGGCTTTTTCCCCTGTGCCGATGACATTGTTCGATCATCTGCTCGCCATTGGTCGACAAGCCGTGTTATGGATAGTCATGGTTCTTTCGCCGACTCCCGGCAGCGCCGGCGTCGCCGAACTCGGTTTTTCCTGGCTGTTCGGGGATTTCGCCCCGGCTGGCGTGGCCCTGGGTCTGGCCATTCTGTGGCGGCTGATCAGCTACTATCCCTATTTGATCATCGGCGTGCCGGTCATGACGCGTTGGGTTAAGCGCGTGTATGGCTCCGATGTCCGGCAGCCGCGAATCGGTATCGATTGAGCCCTTTATGTTCGAATTGCATCCTCGTTTGTCGCAGGATTGTATTCAGTTAGGCCATTTTCCGTTGTGCCGGCTTTTGCTGATGAATGAGAACCGCTATCCGTGGTTCATCCTCGTTCCGGAGCGGGAAGAGCTTAGCGAGATTTATCAGTTGACGGATGAGGACCAGGTTCAGCTTATGCGGGAATCGTCCCACCTCTCCCGTACGCTGTCGGAGCTGTTTCGTGCCGATAAGATGAATATCGCCGCCATCGGCAATCTGGTGCCACAGCTTCACCTTCACCATGTGGTGCGCTATCGAGGCGATCCGGCGTGGCCCGGTCCGATTTGGGGTCGCTTCGATCCGTTGCCTTACGACGCACCTACTATCATGGAGATCAGGCGAAAGCTCGGAGCCGCGCCTTTGCAACATTTTGTCTTTTTCGATTGAGACCATGGACTGCCGGACCGGCTGCGGCGCCTGCTGCATCGCCATATCAATTTCCAGCCCGCTTCCCGGCATGCCCGAAGGCAAGCCGTCAGGCGTTCGGTGCATCCATCTGACCCCTGATTTTCGATGTGCCATTTTCGGGCAGCCCGGCCGTCCGGCTTGTTGCGCGGGACTGCAGCCGTCGCAGGAAATGTGCGGCAACAGCCGGGAAGAGGCGATCGCCTATCTGACCTGGCTGGAAGATGCGACGCTCCCGTAGTCCGCCGGCGAACCAGAACTCGCACCGTTCGCAACAGTCAATATCCAGGGAGTGAACGGAGGAGATCAGGCATGGAGGTTCTTCGCACGGATGTCGCCATCATCGGAGGAGGGCTTGGCGCCTGTGCTGCCGCCCTGGGCGCGGCCAGGGTGGGATATCGGGTCGTTCTGACCGAGGAAACGTACTGGATCGGCGGTCAGTTGACGAATCAGGCGGTTCCCCCGGACGAGCATCCGTGGATCGAGGAATTCGGCGCGACGGCCAGCTATAAGGCGCTGCGGGAAGGTATCCGCCAATACTACCGCGCGCACTTGCCGCTCACGCCGGTGGCAACGGCGGCGAAGCATCTCAATCCGGGCAACGGTTGGGTCAGCCGACTCTGCCACGATCCGCGCGTCGCGGTCGCGGTTCTCCATCAGATGATCGCCCCGTATCAACTCAGCGGCAAAATGTTCGTTATGCACCCCCATCGCCCGATTGACGCATGGACCCACGGTGATCGGGTGACCGGGGTGGTCGTCAGAGGTCTTGAATCCGGACGTGACACCCTGATCGAAGCATCTTATTTCATCGACGCGACTCCGCAGGGCGAGTTGCTCGCCCTGGCCGGAGTGGAACATGTGCTGGGCGCCGAATCCCGCGCCGAAACCGGCGAGCCCCACGCGTCCGAGATGGCCGATCCCAAGGATCAGCAGGCGATCACGGTTTGCTTCGCCATGGAGTACCTTCCCGGCGAGGACCACACTATCGATAAGCCACGGCAATACGAGCTGTGGCGTGATTACCGGCCGCCGGACTGGCCGGGGCGATTGCTCGGCTGGACTACGAGTCGGCCCGAAACCCACGAGCCGTTGACGCGTTTCTTGTTTGAGGCGGAGGACGGACGGCCCTGGTGGCACTTTCGTCGAATTTTGGATGTCACCAACTTCGAGCATGGCTTCGCGCCCAGCGACGTCAGCGTAGTCAATTGGCCCCAGAACGATTACTGGTTCGGACCGGTCTGCGGCGTCGACGAAGTGGAGCAGGCACGAAATCTGGAGGCCGCGCGGCAACTCAGCCTCAGTCTGCTTTACTGGCTCCAGACCGAAGCTCCGCGGCCGGACGGAGGAATCGGATATCGAGGGCTCCGCCTTCGCCGGGACGTGGTCGGCGGAACCGTCGACGGACTCGCGCCGGCGCCTTACATCCGGGAGTCCAGGCGCATCCGGGCCGAGTTCACCGTACTCGAACAGCACATCGCACATCCGCTCCGACCGGACGGCCCCGAATTTTTCGACGACTCGGTCGGCATCGGATGTTACCGCATCGATCTCCACCCCCGTACCAGCGGCGCTGGTTATCTGGACCTCGGCTGCTGGCCATTCCAGATTCCGCTCGGATCGTTGCTGCCGGTGCGCGTCGAAAACCTATTGCCCGGCGGCAAGAACCTGGGCGTGACGCACATCACGAACGGAGCTTATCGGGTACACCATGTCGAATGGAACGTGGGCGAGGCGGCGGGGCTGCTGGCGGCGTTCTGCCTTGAGCGCAAGGTTCCGCCGCGCTTCGTGAGAAGCCGCAAGGCACTGCTGGAAGATTTCCAATCCCTGCTTCGGCGGCAGGGAATCGCGCTCTCCTGGCCGTCGCTTTCGCCGCTTTGAGGTTTGGGGTGAGATGATTTTCGGAGACAGTCGATGGATCAGCAGAACCGACGATTCCGCATCGGCATTTCAGGATCCTACGGCGGGATGAATCTCGGCGACGAGGCCATTCTGGACGGCATAGCGAGCCAGTTGCGCCGGTCCATCGAGGCCGAGATCACGGTTTTTTCGCGGAACCCTGAGGATACGCTGAGCCGGCACAAGGTCGAGCGTGCTGTCCCGGTCCGGAACCTGACCCGGAAAGAAGTCAGCAGGGAAGTGGAGGGGCTCGATCTGTTTATCCTCGGTGGAGGCGGCATTCTTTACGATCGCGACGCCGAGACCTATTTGAGGGAAGTGTTTCTCGCGCATGAATTCGGGGTTCCTGTGGTCGTGTACGCGGTGAGCGCGGGGCCACTCACGGATTCGAGTGCGCGTAGCGCGGTACGCGAGGCTTTGAACCACGCGGCCATCATCACGGTGCGGGATCGCCAAGGTTATCGGCTGCTCGAAGACGTCGGGATCGATCGCGAGATTCATCTGACCGCCGATCCCGCTCTGCTCCTACGTCCGGAGCCGCTTCCG
>NZ_JBDIVO010000316.1:0-5192 GCF_039794385.1 Methylocaldum sp.
TGCGAAACGATCAATCGAGTACGGCTCGGTCCACGGACGACCGATTCCCGTCGAACAGCAAACGCTAGCACCTGAGCTCATCACCATGAGAGCTACGTTCGTGACGCTCGAAATACTAGGCAAACTCTGCGGATGCATCGGCACGCTTGAAGCCATTCGCTCTTTAGCCGAAGACATCGCTCATAACGCTTACGCCGCCGCATTTAGGGATCCTCGGTTCCCGCCGGTCAGACAGTGGGACATCGAGCGGCTTGATATCCATCTATCGTTGCTGACGCCGGCGGAGCCGGTGTCGTTCACGTCTGAGGACGATTTGCTACAACAATTGGCGGCGGGCGAGGATGGCTTGATCTTGGAAGAAGGGCTCAGGCGCGGAACTTTTCTGCCCTCGGTTTGGGAATCACTGCCGAATCCTCGGGCATTCTTGCAGCATCTGAAATTGAAAGCCGGTCTCCCCAAGGATTACTGGTCCGACTCGATCAGGATCTATCGTTATCGCACGGAAGCAATCGATGGGGATTCGACATAGCTCTTCATCCCGCTTGAAATGGAAGCTTATCGAACACTTCCATGTGATACGGGCAAGCCATGGGCTCGGCAAGTGAAATTGCGGGTTATCTCTCGGGGTTGAAGAGTTTTCGCCACTCACCGGACTGCAAAAACTAATATCCTTCTTTTTCAATAAGATATCTTTGCACAGCCGACTCGTACACCTCGGTCGAAATTTTAGGCCCGTACACCACGGTCTGGCAGTGTTCTTCGACGATGATGCTCAGCAATCGAAAGGCATTCCGCGGCGTCAACTGGCGTACGATGAATTGAGCTTTGCTTTCTCCCTCTTCCTCGAACAGATCCGCCAGTTTGATCGGCGCACTTCCCGGTTTCCGGGAAACGTTCATGCGCTTCTCGATCAGCCGGATCATATTGTCGGCCGACCAATTGATCGACGAAATGGTCTTGATTCGATCGCTCCGATAATACTTCTTGAGATCGTGCAATTCGTACGGCAGGAACAGAATGATGCCAAGATGATCGATCTGGAACAGCTGATCGTCGAGAATAGGCGTTACCAGCTCGCGCATCTTTTCCGGATCGCCCTTGATGCTGGTGGGCTCGTCCACGCGATCGACCAACAGATAAACGCCGGACAGCCCGAAGTATTGGACTAGATCCATGTAGCTCTTGAGCAGCGTGAACCGGTTCTCCGTCATCCTCGGAATACCGTGGAACTCGAACAGACCAGGTCCGATTTCCTGGATGATCTTGAACATGTTCTCCACCGAAACCGGAACGCCGCGGATATTCCGATAAATCTCTCCGGCCAAAAGCTTTGCCTGCTTATTGGAGAAAAAGCTGTTCCGCTTCTTGTAACCGGCAATACTGATCAGTTTCCGAAGCGCGGAGATCTTGTTCGACAGATCATTGGGGGAGAAATAAAGTGCCGTAAGCAATATGAATTTTTCCGCGAACTCCCGGTTGTCCTTGAGCATGTCTTCCTTCTGAGCCTCGGTAATATTGCGGTACAGCTCCTCTATTCCCAATTTGAGAAGGTAATCCAGATGATCGTCGAGGGTGATCTTGCTCTCGCGGATGAGTACCTCTTCCTTTCTTCTCCGAAATAGCTTCGCCAAACCCGGTTTCCTCGGAGAATACTCGGCCGGAAGCTTCCTCACCTTGGTGACTTCGCTGAGCAGTTCGTTGAATTCTACGTATCTGACTACCAGCACCTTGTCCTGATACTGTCTCAGATAGCGCTCGGTGTCGATCCGCATGGAGGATTTTCCGGCTCCTCGGATCGCAAAAATGACGTACGGACTGGGCTTGTCCAGGTTCAGCAACGCCGACCGCAACGACGTGTTCTCTATCATGGCCGCCTGCAGATAAGGATCGCGGTCTGCGTCGAAGATTACGAAGGGATGATGTTCAAACTGCCATACATGCAGCCATTCTTTAATTTCCATCAGGCTCTCGATGAGATCTTATTCGTCGGACTCTGTCGGATAGTTCGCTACCGCCCCGATGCAAATCCCGAAATTAGGAAGGCTCAGATGATCCCGGGATAACCGCACCCTGTGGCTGCCGAACTATAGCACAGTTCGCGTCGATTCCAGCCGCCTCATGTTCTCGGACCGGGTGTTTTACGCTCCACGCCTGACACGCCGAGGGCCAGCCGGATTAGGACGCTGCAAAAATTCAAGACGTTTTCCGTTGGAGCGCCCACACCACCAGTGCTTGAACGGTACGTGAAACGCAGCTACCCTTGCGCAAATCCAGACTAGCCGTCAATAAAACATGAGTGACGTAACAGAGAATTCGAACTCGGACATAGAAACGTCCGGTACCGATCCCCGACCCGAGCCCAGCTGGAAACCGTTGCTCTGGTTCGGAATCGGCCTGGTCGCCGTGACTGCCTCCGCAGAACTGATCTTCGAATTGATCCTCGACATCATGGAACTGCTTGGGGACGCTATTTTCATTCTCGTGGAAGGCGGCGAGGAAATCCTCATCGAAGACAAGTTGGAGGACTGGTTCGACCTTTCGCCACGCCACGCAGAACTGATTACCGCCTGGACGATAACTCCACTCAAGATCCTGCTCGGCATCGTCACTGTGAGATGGCTCTGGCGATATAGCCGAACCAGGCTTATTCCAGCCTTGATGCGTTGGATTAAAAAACAGCTAAAAATCTTGCGCCTGTCTTGGTCGGCTCTTTGGTGGCCTTGGAAAGGCGTGGTCTTGAGCATGCTGATAGGCAGTTTGTTTGTCTTGATTTAGAGCGGTGCGTGGAAAACCGATATACCGTCAAACCGAGCCTCCAGGCCGAATTACAATCATAAAGACCAGAAACGCTTCTCCGCGGGAACAGCAACGCTCGTTCGCTTGAACGACGGAACAGTCAAAACCGAGTAGGGTAAATACAATGATAAAACCTGTCGCGATTGCGTCCCTCGCGTACCTATTACCCGCCACAGTCTTTGCTTTCGGAGTGAGTCACCACGGCGGAATCATTCTCGATTGCACGCCACCGATTTTCTTTGACGAATCGCCCGCCAAGAAGACCAGCGTCCCGGCACTCCAAAAGTTCTCTTTCGTCGCCTCGGAAAATACCGACCGTGACACCATCAAAGTCTGGGTCAATAACGAGCCCGTCGCCGTCACGATTTCCGAACAGCGTAGCGGGAGACTAGCGGTCGAAGGCGTGCTCTCTCAACCGATCACGGACGGGCGGGCCTGGATCAAAGTTACTGGATACAGCAACGATGGCTGCGATCAACTGCACGTGTGGAACGTGTACTCGGGCAGTCACCCATGAAGCGATTTACATGCATAGCACAGGAGCCGAAGCCAGTCCCTGAGACGTCTGTCTTCGCACGATAACGTCGGCACTGCCTTGCTGAACGGGCAAGATTCATTCGCTATGTCCTCGTATCGCAAGGACACCATAAATTGTATCCCTTCGCTCACCTTCGCCGATCGCATGCGATAAAATCAATACCGCATCGATTTCGCACTTCCGTTAACACGACTTCCTGGATAAGGTACGATTACGCAAGAAACCGAAGGATCGAGGCACGCAAAGTGCATTTCCGAATTTTGGGCTTACCTGGAAGCATTTTTTAAATAGCGAACGATTCAGAGATTTGTCATGTCCGACAATTTACAGCCGATTACAGTTCTGGCTAACCGAAGCGAGCTTGGAGTACAAGAGCCGTCCGCTTTTTTCCTTGGCGACCGACGCATCGAAGTCGTGGAGGTCATCGACCGGT
Organism: Methylocaldum sp.; assembly: GCF_039794385.1. NCBI lineage: Bacteria > Pseudomonadati > Pseudomonadota > Gammaproteobacteria > Methylococcales > Methylococcaceae > Methylocaldum > Methylocaldum sp. The sequence continues at coordinate 3,768 of NZ_JBDIVO010000316.1, forward strand.
GGCTCGCGTCGGAATATGGATATTTCAAGCTGCTTACCACGGACGGCATTTATATTCTCCGCCACGACAGCGATCAGGACCGCTGGGCACTGACTCTTTACAAACAGTCCGAATTTTTACCGGTTTTAGATGTCGGCAAAAAACCGAGAATTCACTGACGTTTTCTTTGACGGGCACGCAACTTCGCGCTCGGCTTTGCTGTCCCTCGATCAATTTTCGACGCTTGCCATAAACCGACAAAATGGTCCTACCTCACCCGTCAAATTTCCGACAGGCAGTAGCATCGAACGCTTGAATTTCGGGTGCCGAGGACACTGGCATAAATCTCGCTTTAGAAGAGACCTAAGCCATCAGACACCCTTTCGGCGAGAAGAGAAACTGCGCGATGAAAAATAATAAAGCGGAAAATTTAGCCGCGCTGTCGAGCCAAAAGAGCGAGAAAAAAACCGCTCTGGGTGATGGATCCTACTACGAAATGGTCTTAGCTCTTCAGACCACGCTGGACATAGAGCAGCTTCTCGGTTTGTTCAGCACGCACTTGAAGACTATCGTTCCCCATTCCGGCTTGCGCTTTTGCAACGAAAAGCTCGGCATCGAACTTTCGCTGGGCAAGAAAGGACGGCACGTCTGCGCTTACAATCTCGAACTCGAGAACGAGCCGCTCGGCGAATGGCGGATGAGCCGAGACCGGCGCTTCAGTGAACCGGAGTTGGCCCGAGTGGAAGCGCTACTCTGCCGCCTACTCTATCCCTTGCGAAACGGGCTCAAGTATCGCGAAGCCTTGTGTTATGCCCACACGGACCAGTTGACTCAAACCGGGAATCGACCGGCACTGCTCAGTAGTCTGCAGCGGGAACTTGAGCTCGCGCGCCGCTACGGCACCCCCCTTTCGATCATTCTTCTCGACGTCGATCACTTCAAATCGATCAACGACAGTTTCGGGCATGACACAGGCGATGCCGTGTTGCGGTCGGTAGCGCGATCTATCAAGGATTCCGTGCGCGGGAGCGATATCCTGTTCCGTTATGGCGGTGAAGAATTCGTCATTCTGCTTTCCAACACGTCCAAGGACGGCGCGGTAAATCTTGCTGAACGCATTCGTAACACGGTCGAAGGAACATTCTGCGGAGTACGCGATTCGGGCGTCCGCGTTACGCTGAGCTTGGGGGTAGCAACGCTGATTTCCGGAGAAACTCATTTGGACTTGCTGCGCCGCGCCGATCAGGCCATGTATCTGGCAAAACGCGGCGGACGCAATCGGGTTGCGGCTGCAATCGATACGTAGCCAAAAGGCCGACGGTTTTAAGAAATCTTGGTTTTTCGGCGGCGGACAGCTTTGTCGCTCGCGTGCCGGCGCGCAGGGCGCCGATCCGAAGGCGTTTTTCCGATATCCAGTCCAACCGAACGCATCAATTCGGCGACTTC
>NZ_JBDIVO010000317.1:0-5167 GCF_039794385.1 Methylocaldum sp.
ATGTCATCGCCCTTCTCGTACCAGTCGCCGCAGTGAGGCGTCATGACGTCGGCTCCCAGTTTGACCGCTCCGATCGGAACGGCGTCGAAAAACGAAAACCAGCCGGACCGCTCGGCGACTTCCTCTTTCTCTTTGGTTTGTGTGCCGAACCAAGGCTCGATCCGGGCGTCGTTCGGGTCATTCCACTCCATCCAGCCGCGCACCAGGCCCTTGACGCCAGAACCGGGCAGATAGGGCGTCCCCAGCGTCGGATGCCAAGTGAAACCGTTCTCGGTGGGATGATCGTTGCCGAGGCCGGTAGCGAAGTACCAAGCCAGCGAAAACACACGGGATTCGCCTCCGAGGGCATGCAGCAGCGCCATCTGCCGGAGGGCGAAGGAGCGGCACCCGCCATCGACGGTCTTGGCAAAACCCTCGATGAAGTCCGCCTTGCCCTGCTGGGCTTCCTGCACGATATCTTTGGTCCGCGGATCGCGTCGTTCCGGCAGATTGAGGAAACCGGCAAAATCGGCCATATAGCCGTCGAAGAATCGTTCCCAGACCAGTCCCGGATGCTGCCCGTCTTTCGGTTTGATCGTGTGCCCCTCGGCTTGGAAACGGGCGCCGCTGTAAAGCGGTAGATTCGATTGCCTGGGCATTTCAGTTCTCTCCGTAGGCCTTGACGAATTTCTTCACCCACAATAGGAATGCCAGCGCCTCGGCCTGAGCGGCCCGGTAGGTGTATTGAGCGCCTCGGGTGATCCCGACGAGCAGATCATCCTGCCCGGCATAGGCCTGCCCGGGCCCGGTGAGCCAGTCGGACAGCAGCTTGTAAAGCTTTTTGTGATTGTCGTCCTTGCTTTTATAGAACGCCGCAGCCTGCCCCAAGCCATTCTTGAGAATCAGCGAGGGAAAGCTTTCGGCGGCCGACTTGAGTTCCATGGAAATACGCCCGCCGCACTGGCCAGGATTCGCTCCCGTCGCCCACTCCAAAGCGAATGCGGCGCGCTGTTGTTCGATGGTTTGCACCGGCATGTTCACCCCCCCATCGTTCCGTTTTGCTGTATATGGACCGCGATTTTGCACCAGCCCATGCCCACCGTCTCGTTACCGCCCACTTGGAGATACGGTTTTTTGAACAGTTCGTCAGTCGCAGCTTTCAACACTTCGGCGGCGGTCATCCCACCGTTCCCCGGCTTACGCGCATCGTTGGCGATCAGGCTTACGTACAGCAGGGTTTCCGGCGGCAGGGTTTCTTCGTACCACAGCGCGCCGGTCCGGACTCTCTTGGGCTTGGAATCCAAGGCCACATGCGGCGTTACCGGGGTGGCGTAGCGGCTGATGATCGCGAAGTCCTCGTCCGAGACGAGCACGAATTGCCGCTGCAAGTCCTGGGCAAAGCCGGAGACCCCCGATAACCCAGCGATCGCGGTGATGACCGAGGATAAAGCCGGATCCGCGTCGACCGCGAACTTATATTCCTCCAGGTATAAAGCGGAATCGGCGGCTAGGGCCTTGGCGCGGGGAACGCCGTTTTGCGCCGGCCCCACATCGGGCATCTGGAAAGTGAATCCGGAAAGCCCCACCCGTTCCGCGTCCCGCTGCAGGCGGCGCAAAACAGCCGGACAAGTAACCCATTTGAAATGTCCTGTCAGCGAACGGACCGGCAGCAGCAAAAGCCGCGCATCTCCGACCAGCAATGCACCGCCGTAATCGGAGGAGTTGCCGTTTTCCGGTCCGAAGATCACCTCGATCTTCGGCAGTTTGCGGGCCGTCGCGGCGGCCCTTAAAGCGCCCTTCACCGCCGAACCGAAGATACAGGGCCAACCGGTGTGCGCTTCCCGCTGAATGGGAAGATCGACCACGTCCAGCGCCGCCCCGGCGCCGGCATGAATGGAGGTTTCAGCGTGCAGCCCCAACAGGGCCGTCGTCGTCATTTGCATAGCATTTCTTCCCCTATAGCCAGTAACCCGCAGCGATTTCGCCGCGCCCCAATTCCGGATTCAATCCAATCTTCTTATGCTGAAGTTTGCCCACAGCCTGGGCGATATCGCCTTCGACCGTGCAGAACAGCACACTGCCCGCCGGCACCAGCGACTCCGCCGGACGCGGCCGGTGCGCCGCCAGATCCCAGCCACCCTCGCGAACGCTCTTGCCGAGAACGGCAGCCCGCACCGTCAGAGTGACTTCAGCGATCACGCCTTTCCATACCGTTGCTCCCTTGTCATCGGTCCGCTCCTCCAACTCCCGCGGAAGCCAGCGCTCCTCCTCAAAGCGCGCTGGGGTCAACAGCGCCAACAGCACGCCGCGCGCTCGGTCGACTTTGTCGACCTGGACGGGCTGGAAGGCTTCCGCCCGGCGAACGGCGGCGAAACGCCCTTCGCCCCCGAGCCGGAGCAACGTGTTTCCACGACCGAGGTCAGCGGCCAGTCCCTCGACGCCGATGCCAATCACGACATCGGCGCGAGGCCTGGCGTGGACCGTCTGATAGAGCATTCCTTCCCGGATACCGTGACGGGCGTGCTCCAAGCCGATGCCCAGCCGCGGCTCGGGGTCATACAAGCACGAGGCGGACAGCGGTTTTTTCGGAATGTCCCCGGATAAAACGGCTTGCAGATCGTTCCGGGTTAGCCAAACGTTTTCCAGGGGCTTGGCACCCGGAGCGGATTCGGCGAGTTCCGGCAGATAAACCCGGCCCAGATCGCAGTTCACCGGCACCGAACCGGGCCGCAGATGGACGAAACCGCTGTCGGTCTTCAGAAGCGAGAGCGGGGCGGGATAGAGCCGTTCGCCCCCGAGCATCGGGAAGGGACCGGTGAGAGCGAGCGCACCGAGGCCCGGATCGCTCGCTTTTCCGATCACGTCGATGATCTTCTGCTGACTGGGGTCGCCCCGGCGGTATTTCGGCCAGTCCGCGCCGAGGGCGTTCCCCACCAGGGATCTGAGCGCTCCGGCCATAGTGCGCGCCGGTGGCGGGAACCGCCCTTCCAGAGGTTTGGCGCCGATTGCCTCCATGGGCCGTGCTTCTTTGAAAAAGAGGGTATCGTTCGCTTCGAAAATCAAGGTTTCCATGGGCTTATCTCCGCTCCACGCCCTTTTGCGCCAGGAACCGCACCAACAGCGCGCCGTCTGCTTCCGGCTTTTTTCGCGTCCACTGCACCGGGTCATCGATATCCGCGGTTCGCACCACCGGACGGCACTGGTCGAACAGCGGACCGACGATTTCCTTGGCACACGCCAGGGTAGCGGCCTTGCCGCTTTCCCTGGCGGGACCCGAGGCGATGTAATCGGCGGCGAGCACGTTTGCGGCTGCCTGGTGAGAATCGAGGCCCTGCAATACCGTGAAGCGTTCCCGCATCCGGTAAAAGAACTTGCTGGAAAATTGTCCCGGCTCCTGGCTCGATTCGGCTTTCTGAAAAAGGTCGGCAAGATGCGCGATTTCCACCGTTCCGTTTTTCAAGGCGATTTTCCACGGCTGCGCCCAGGTCAGGTGCTCGCCGCCCGGCTTCAATACCCGCACCGCAATGGCGTCACGCCCGGCGCCATCCTTGGCGATATCATCCAGCACGTGATGCGCCTGGTGCAGAACCTCGCCCAAGGCCACTTTGACATGGGCGTAAATCACCGCTCCCGACAGGGTGGTCGGTATGCCGCTGCTCTCGAAGCACTCCAGATACTTACGCCGTAACGCCGCGGCGCAGGCCAACGCATCCTCCAGGGGCAGCAGGGCCAGCACATCGTCGCCTCCGGCGTAGATCAGGAATCCGTTGTTTTCCTCGACAATGCCGGGGACGTCCGTCGTGAACCGGTTCAACGCCGTTGCGATCTTCTCTTGATTGTCCGGATTGCCCATGTGGACACCGAGTCTGTCGCCGTCCATCAGAAGCACGGCGTAGAACGGCGACAGCACGGCCCGAGCGAAGTTCTCCTTCGAATCCCCGAAATCGGCCAAGAGTCTCTTGACCTCGCCCACTTTTTCATTCAGTCCGTAACGTTCCGGCTGTCGCTGAGCCGTGTCGAAAAACAGGTTGCCGTCGAGGGAAATGAATTTCCGTCCCTCCGGGTACAGCTTGTTCTTCTGCAAAGCCCGGTCCAGACACCGGATGCGGGTGTCCCATTCGCCACAATCCGCGCCCGCGTCTCGCGCCGCTTCGAACAAAGCTTCTAATTCGGCGCGGTCGGCGTGTTCGAGTAGTGTTTCCAGCCAGTGCACCGCCGCCATATAAGCCACCGAAGGGCTATTGGACTTGAGCGGCCAGCCCTGGATGCGGATGGTTGTCCTATCTTCTAAAGGAATTTCGGCCGCGAAGTCGCCGAACCAGCGCACGAAGCGGCGCTTGACGAAAGCCATGGCGCACAACATTTCGTTCTCACGCAGGTCGGTGCATCTCGCGTTGATTTCGCGCCAAAACTTCCGGCGCTGCTCGTTGTCCGAATCCGACATGCCTTCTATGCCGGAAAGCTCCTGCCAGCCTTCCATGATCATGCACTTACGGCCCGGCTCGGCGGGCGGCAAATGATTGCGCCAGTTCTTGCGGCGATCGAGCAGGTTGGACTCCGCCTCGTTGCTAGTGACCACCCAGGTGATTTCCCAGAAATGCCGATGCTGACGGTCCCAGACGGCGCGGACGCGGTCCCGCTCCTCCGACGTCAAGATCGGCGCCAAGTCCTTTTCCCAGACTGTTTCCGCCAAGGACTGCCACGCGCGACGCACGGCCTTGGCGACGAGTTTGCCGCCGAAATCCGCCGGTACACTGGCCTTGAAGCGGTTGGGAATCGCGCCTTGGCGCGGCGGCTCGCCCTTTCCTTCGCCGTTGATCCAGTCGAGATAGCCCCCCGGCGGCTCTGGAAACTTGATCATTCCGCCCAGCTTTTCCGTCGCCGCCATCGCCACGCCCGACAACCAGGACAACAGAAACGATCCCGCCCAGAAATCTCGCGTCCGACGCGCCTGGGCCACGAAGCCTTGAACCGGGCCGAGGGTGAAATGGAAGCAATGGTTATTGTCTACCATGACATTAGCCCCGTAGTGCCGCTGGACAAGAAATCTTTAACGGGTTGAAAGGAAACCGGTACCGGTACGCTTCCCACACTGAGAGAACCAACCTTCACACGTAATTGGGCGCCGCGGGGCAAAAAGCGAGATTCCAACAACAAAATCAATGGCATATATCTCTCATTCTCATTT
>NZ_JBDIVO010000318.1:0-5147 GCF_039794385.1 Methylocaldum sp.
CTAGTCAAGGTAGTTGCCCGAGCGTTTCACCTCATGAATACGAAAATGCTCTGATCGGATCTGCTTTCGACATCGGATACAAGAACTTAGTGAAGCTACCGATGTCACTTTAGATGAGGCAATGCATCGCTTTTTAGGGATGGAGCTTCACGATCCTCAATCTGAAAGGAGATAAGCTTATGAAAAAGCTGATTGCCGTTGGCCTAGTTTGGCTTTCGCTCGCCTTCGGTGGCTGTCAGAACGAGACAACTCCAACCAGTCCCGGCGGTCCCGGTGGCGGCAGCCCAGCCGAGCCGCAGCCAGGACAAGCTCCAAGCGAGCGTTAGTCCGAATCGTTGAGTTTCAATTGAAAAAAAAACAGAATTCACCGCTTTGAGACCTGCTGTTTACAGCGGGTCTTTTTTTGCCTATCGATATCAAGAATACAGAGTTCTTATACCCGAGAACTTATTAAAATTACTTCGCCAGTTATCTGGCGAGCTTATGCCGGAAGCAATGGTGGCAGTCAGGGCATCTGAAGATCAGTAGCCGGCGCCGGACCATCATCGGCAGGCTGGGGCCGGGGTGCGGTGTCGCGCACTTTTTCCCCGGCGGGCGGATTTCTGCCGAAGGTGTTGTAGAAAGCCGAGCGTGACCATGGTCAGCAACGTGTGATGATGAGTGATGAGGTTTGATAATGAGATTGAGTCCATCAAGGTGGTGTAAATTCCGAGGGTGAACCCAGGGTCGGTTATGTGTTGGTTTAAGCGGGCAGTGCCGCGAGGTCGGCGTTCCCCGGGGCCAATTAGACCGTGCAGATAAACCGGTGCCAGTGCTGCCGGGATTCATGTCCTAACGTATCCCAAAAGGGAAGCAGTCAATCCGCTAGTTCCTGTTCCCAATGCGTATCCATAACCAGATCAACCGGATGGTTGAATCAAAAATCTGGCGAAGTAGTGCTAGGAGATATCGGATTGGCGTATAAGAATCTGCATGAACTGCCTTTGCACTCGCTAGGTCCAACTTTACGTCCACGGGTTCGGCAGGATCACCGTGTGTCTTTAACGTAGTAGGGTTGTTACATCGAATTCAGCCGACTCAATCCGAGGAGACCGGACATGGCTAGTCTGCACAAGTCCATCGAGATCGATGCGCTGGCACAGGTCGCTTACCACCAATGGTTGCAGTACGAAGAATTTTCCGAGTTTATGGACAACGTCCAGGAAGTCCGCCGTATCGATGACACGCATCTACGTTGGCGCGGCGTGATCGCCGGCAAGCCGATAGAGTGGGTTACTGAGGTTGTCGAGCACGTGCCGGGAAGGCGCATCGTCTGGCGAAATTCGGAAGCTGCCGATACTCATGGCGTAATTATGTTCGAACCTCTGAATATGGGGCGTACCCGGATGACTTTGGACATCGAATACCAACCCGAAAGTCTGGAAGAAAAGATCGGCGACGTCCACGGCATAGTGGAGGCTAACTTGGAGGATGATCTTCAGAACTTCAAGGAATTCGTCGAATCTCGTGGCAGATACACTGGGGGTCCAGACCCGAACTCCGTCAGTCCGGCCTGATTCTGAGGCTAATCGTATTATTGACCGTGCTGGTGATGCTCTACCGGGTCGGAGCGCGAAGTCGACGCCTTTGCGAGACCGCGGTGACATGTTTGTCCGTGCGCGGTCACGCAAAGGCCCCAAGATCAGTAGGCTGTCGATAAATTGATCCGCCGACCTATATTACCGTCGAGAGAAATCCGAACGTGAGCAGCGTCTTATTTCCTTCCCGGCCAACGCTTAGGGCCGAGAATAGGTAATAATCGTGATAGTCGTAGAGCTCCAAATCGTGCTCAACTGTAAATGAACTGGGTATGCGGTCGAGTTCGATTGCTTTCGTAAAGTGCTCTTCTTTAGCAGGATTATTCAAGAGCATTAGTTCACCGACAATCAGCGCGACGCCCAGAGCCAAACGCCGTAATTTTTGTTTTTCGGTGCCGAAACGGGTGAGCGTACCGCATTTTCGACATTGAAAAAGTTTTTCATAGTTTCGGTGGCCACATTCTTTGCATTCTACGAGGGACATGCACTCAATACCTCAAGCCAAACAAACAGCAAAATTTTTCCTCGTTCGTGAGGAATACCGGCCAGAATCCGCAGAAGGCTAATGAGTTAGCGGAAGCCGGAGACACGCCAGTTTAGCAGGAATGTAGACGCTATGTGGCACTAGGAGGGTTATTACGACCGCGACGAAGTGCAGCGCCCATTCGGACGCACGTGATGCGTGGTCGCTGGCGGCTGATATTCAGCTGTGATGAGTTGTGGGTAAATTCCGCAACGACTGTACGCTGGGCAACAGCCGCTGGACGGGCAGCGGCTGCCAAATAAAGGTTCGAAGTCCCCGCGTCTAGACAGGGGGACGGCGGCCCATCAAGAAAAAGACCAGAGCTAAGATCAGTCCGACAACGAACAATATCCAAGCGATATTGACTGCCGTGCCGGCTATGCCGCTGAATCCCAGAAGGGCGGCGATAATGGCGATGACGAGGAAAGTAACTGCCCAACCTATCATGGCATATCCTCCGTGGTTGGTTATTGCACTTCACCGGGCGATGAAATGTGGATGCAATAAATAAGACAAGCGTAAGGCCCGCTTTGCTCAATCGATATCTTTCCGGCACGTGGCCCCGTTCTGACAGAAATCATGCGATAAGCCGACGAGGCCGACCGAGTCGATACAGCCAGCCTCTAAATTCGGGATACCGCTGTTTGCACCTCATCGAGCCGATTCGCCGCCTTGGCGGAAATCCGGCGGTTTTCGGTGATACCCAAGAAAATGTCTCGGAACATCACGTAATTCACGGCGATCCAGAAGCCTTGAACGATGGGAATGAGCGGATACAGCCCGAATGCTGTGAAAACCAGTACGCTCGCAAAAGAAAAGGCGGCTATCATGAGAATCGAGCTCCGATTCAGCGCGGCGCCATGTTGTCCGTACGCGAGCGCCCTGATGAAGCCTGCACCTAGACTCCGCAATGGATAAAGAAAGCCGAGGCCGACGGGTAAGATCATTGCCCATTCGATAAGATTATTTCCGCTTTCTTCATAAACGTGCGCGAGTTGCGTCGACAAATCGCTTTCACCGTAAGTGTTTGCCGTTTTGGCAGAAACGACTCGACTGCTCTCATTGGCCACGGCTGCCGCTTTGCTGGCGGTGATAGCCATGTTCAGGGGAATGGTCGTCAGAAACACGAACATGCCTACCTGAAAGGCGAATTTGACTGCGTCGCGGAACAGCGAACCGAAACGCGAGCTCATTCCTATCCAATCGGACTCATGATCCACCACCACCGCGAGATTGAACCCGAGCGCGAGTGTCAGATATCCCGCAATCGGTTCCGCAGCGCCCGCGGCGCCGGTAACCAGGCAGCACACGGTCATTACGGCAATCCATACCGGCCATTTCCGCGAAACCAGCTCAAACCCCTGCTTGATCCAGTTTCGCCACGCATCGGGAGACGCCTGTCTGGGTTGGATAAAACCGTTCGCCATGAATAAACCTCGCGCAAGAGCATCGTAGAAAATTGGCGGCACAGTTTACAACACGCCTGGCCCGGTCAACGACGTGGTAACACAGTATTGTTAATTGGTGATCGATCGGCATTCCGTGGTGGCGCTCCAGAGCGGCGTCTTGCAATTCACCAAGGCTGGGTCAACGAATTTCGCGTGCCATGCTTGGAGAAAGCGGCCTGTCCTCGCGACGAAACCGCAGATTTGTGTTCGCGCGATTGGCTGCTTCGGAGCCGAAGTATATTTCGACGCTCGATAGTTCATGCCTATCGGAACCGATTCTTTCAATCTCGCGCATTTGTCCTTTCACCTCTCGCGTGATGATGGGGACAATCGTGGCCGAAACGCCGACAGTAATTACCAACCTTATCCGTTCGCAACCGGTGCAATTGTGATCGTGCGTTATTACCCCGCGGAATTGCCCTCCCGGTGCGGCCGATGTTCGTCATTGCATCGCAGCGGAAAACAGTGCCGGCAATATTGCCCGATATCTTGGAACGCAGCGGTTTGGTCCAATGACATATCTACCTCTGTCTCAGATAATTTACTAATAAGAAAAACACTGTTTCGCAAATGAGGAAATCTGTGTCGGAACGGAAGCACCTGTAGCAACATCGAATCACAGAAGAACAAGAGGGCAGGTCCGTAAGTCTGGATTTACTTACAGAGTTGTAATCGTTCTCGAAGTGGTGTGTCACCGGGAACAGAGGATTTACACGGAGGATAGGGATATGATCATGCGCAAAAAAGCGATATCGATTTTGTTGGCCGGATTATTTTCTGGCACTGTCTATAGTCAAGAAGGACAGGGACCGTTTGTCGCGAATTTGACGGGCCAGGAAGAGGTTCCGCCAGTCGAGTCCACAGTCCGGGGGGTGGGAATCTTTACCCTCAATCAGGATTCGACACAATTAACTTACCACGTCAGCGTGCAGCAATTGCAACAAGTCGACACCGAAGATGGGACAAGACTGACCCAGGCGCATTTGCATTGCGCTCCACCGGGGCAAGCCGGTCCGATAGTCGTAGACTTGTTGGGAATGGTCCGAGGTGGCTTAATTGCACCACTTGAACTTAGAGCAACCGTGTCGGATGCCAATATCGTTCAGGAGGCGGACCAAATGACTGCTGAACAGATGGGCTGCTCGACTACAATTGGCACCCCGATCACCAACATGTCTGAGTTGATTCAGGCCATTCAGGCCGGAAACATCTATGTGAATGTACACTCGGAGCAGAACCCCCAAGGGGAAATTCGCGGCCAGCTCACATCCATCACCGTGGGTGCACAGCCGCCGGGTGCACAGCCGCCGGGTGGACAGCCGCCGGGTGAACAACCGCCGGGTGAACAACCGCCGGGTGAACAACCGCCGGGTGAACAACCGCCGGGTGAACAACCGCCGGGTGAACAACCGGCTCAGTAGTTGGGCCGAGAGGAGCGAAGTGAAGAACGATCGCTTGTCGGCAAAGACCGCAATCCATCGGATTTGGTCGGCGGGTGAATTCGAGCATAAGGCTCAATGAGCCTGACGATTTAACCGACCATCAGCCAACGCGGAAACTGTCCCTCAATTTTAACCGTTATCTTAAAAAGGCCTGCTT
>NZ_JBDIVO010000319.1:0-5135 GCF_039794385.1 Methylocaldum sp.
CGATTCGCGGAGGGCGCATAGCTCGTAGCGCGGTATGCCGAATGGATTGTTTCCATCCGGCGGAAGGGTCGCGACTAAAGCGACCGTTTGCGATTGGAATAAGGAAGCACCCGATTCTGCCGTACTCGGGCCGGATTAGATTTCAGGAATGACGCAAAGAAAAACGTTTGATATTGGTGAATTTTGGATTCGATTTCGTTTTTGAGGTCGCTTTTTTATTACGCAGACACCAACATTTGGGAACGGAGATACAAATGAGCACTAAACAAATTCACGTATTTATCAGTCACGCTTGGTCATATTCAAATCACTATGACACATTGGCAGATTGGATCTTTAATAACAAATGGAGTGTTGGGCAGGCTTCCCTAGATTTCCGAGACTATTCGGTACCCAAGAATGACCCAATCCACAATATGAAAAACGATACTCAACTGAGGCAGGCTTTGTACAATCAGATTTCGAGGAGCCATGTAATTGTTATTCCAACTGGGATGTATGCCAATTACAGTAAGTGGATTCAAAAAGAGATTGATGGCTCAGTAGCCTATGGGAAGCCGATCCTAGCTGTAAACCCATGGGGGGCCGAAAGGACTTCAAGTGTTGTAAGTCAAGCTGCACAAAAAACTGTTGGCTGGAATAAAGAGACGGTCGTGAACGGCATTTGGGAGCTTTATACGCAGTGAGTGGAATTAAAATAACATCAAGTGAACTTCCTGGCTTATATCAATCAGCCGATCAAGCATCTCTTGACGCTCAGAAGAATTATTTTAGAGGCTTGAAATGGTATCTCTTGCTATTAATTTGTGCGGCGTTTGCGTCCTATGCCCGCCCAAGTGACATTATTGGAGCGCTTCTATCAGCAGGTTTATTCCTGATCACCCTGGGGATACTGATATTCCTTCGTGTTAAAAGACCTGATGATGTTTGGTATAACGGAAGAGCTGTCGCCGAGTCGGTAAAAACAAGATCATGGCGATGGATGATGAGAGCCGATCCATATGAAGACTGTGAGAATATTGAGATTATTTCTAAGCAGTTTATTAACGATCTAAAAGCAATACTTGACCAAAATAAAAGTCTCTCGCATTCGCTTCAATCAACAGATGCAGTAAATGAACCTATTTCGCAGGTAATGAAAGAGGTTAGAGCGCTGCCTGTGCTTGAAAGATTGGCAATCTATTTAGACCAAAGAATACAGAATCAAGCCAATTGGTACTGGTCAAAGTCGCGCTTTAATAAGCGTCGGGCACAGCAATGGTTTTGGGTGTCTGTATTTTTACATGCTTCAGCGATTGGCATGTTGCTATATAAGATTAAAGATCCAGCGTTTTCTCTACCAGTGGAGGTCGTTGCAACAGCAGCAGGAGCAGCTTTGACGTGGTTGCAAGCAAAAAAACACAACGAGCTAAATTCTGCATATGCTCTAGCGGCACATGAAATTGTCTTGATAAAGGGGGAATCCACATCAGTTCGTAGCGAGCAGCAGCTTTCGGAGTATGTGGTAAATAGTGAGGCTGCGTTTTCACGTGAGCATACGCAATGGGTAGCACGAAAAGGGGATTAGCTCGCGTAGGGCGGAATAGGGTACTCCCGTATTCCAATCGCAAACGGTCGCTTTAGTCGCGACCCTTCCGCCGGATAGATTTGGCCGCCACGCGGCGCAATAGCTTTAACGTAATACGCCGAATGGAACGTCTACGTCCAGCAGAATACGGGAGAGCCCGTAGGATGCGGTGACGACAGGAACCGCATCAATCGCGAATGATGCCTGTCCTGAGCCTAGTCGAAGGGCGGTCCGTTCCTTACCGCATCCTATGGTCCTATCTCCCCTATTCCCCCCTCCGCAGATGGCAGCGACAAATCGATGGTGCCCCTGGTTTTCGGTCGTCGAAAAAATCGCTTGTAAAGGCCGGATGCAGGATTTTTTCGACCAGGGGTGTAATCTAAGCGGGCGCCATCCGGAATCGGATAACGCGGATTTTTGGAGCGGCGCCGTCTGTCAAAGCCATGGGTGCAGGCAGCGGCACACCTGTAGTCAGAATCAGGGTCGAACCGGGACCCGTTTCAATTCAACCGACGAGGGAATGCAGATGAGTGCGGAACCAAAACAGATCAACCCGTCCCAGATCAAGATCTCTCAAACGAAAATGCTGATCGACGGCAAGTGGGTCGATTCGGCCAGCGGCAGGACCTTCGAAACGCTCAACCCCGCGACCGGCGAGGTCATAGCCCGCGTCGCGGAAGGCGACCGCGAGGACGTGGACAAGGCCGTTCGCGCCGCCCGCAAGGCGTTCGAGGAAGGCCCCTGGCGGAAGATGAACGCGCGCGAACGGGGACGTTGCCTGTACCGCCTGGCGGACCTGATCGAGAAGCACTTCGACGAACTGGCGGCGCTGGAAACGCTCAACAACGGCAAACCGATCACCGAAAGCAAATCGGCCGACCTGCCGCTGACCATCGATTGTTACCGCTACTACGCGGGCTGGGCGGACAAGATCGAGGGCAAGACCATTCCGATCAACGGCCCGTTCTTCACCTACACCCGTCACGAACCGGTCGGCGTGGTGGGGCAAATCATTCCGTGGAATTTTCCGCTGCTGATGCAGGCCTGGAAGTGGGGCCCGGCTCTCGCGGCCGGCTGCACCATCGTGCTCAAGCCCGCCGAGCAGACGCCGCTGACCGCGCTCAGGGTGGGCGAACTGGCTCTCGAAGCCGGCATTCCGGAAGGCGTCATCAATATCGTGCCGGGATTCGGCGAAACCGCCGGAGCCGCGGTCGCCGAGCACATGGACATCGACAAGGTGGCTTTCACCGGCTCGACCGAAGTGGGCAAGCTCATCATGCAGGCCGCCGGCCGTTCCAATCTGAAGCGCGTCACGCTGGAACTCGGCGGGAAAAGCCCGAACATCGTCTTCGCCGATTCCGATCTGGACGCGGCGCTCGAAGGCGCATTCCAGGGACTCTTCTTCAATCAGGGCCAGTGCTGCTGCGCCGGCTCTCGCCTTTTCGTGGAAAAGAACATTTACGACGATTTCGCCCAAAAGCTGGTCGAACGGACCCGCAGGCAGGTCGTGGGCGACCCGTTCGATCCGAAAACTACCCAGGGACCGCAGGTCAGCCAGGATCAGTTCGATCAGGTCATGGGCTATATCCGCTCCGGCAAGGAGCAAGGCGCCAAGCTTCTGACCGGCGGCAATCGCGTCGGCAGCCGGGGCTTTTTCATAGAGCCCACGATTTTCGCCGATGTCGGCGAGGACATGAAAATCGCGCGCGAGGAAATCTTCGGGCCGGTGCTGTCGATGATTCCGTTCAAGGACGTGGACGAGGTCATCGGACACGGCAACCGCACCATGTATGGACTGGCGGCGGCGGTGTGGACCAAGGACATCAGCAAGGCGCATCGCCTGGCGGCCGAACTGAAGGCGGGAACGGTATGGATCAATTGCTACGATATCTTCGACACGGCCGCTCCTTTCGGCGGGTTCAAGATGTCCGGCATCGGGCGCGAACTCGGCAGTTATGCCCTGGAGAACTATACCGAGGTCAAGACCGTTACCGTGGCGCTGTAGAGGCAACGCCCAGCAAATTCCGGTGGACACGGCCTATCGGCCTTTGCCCACCCTACGACATTATCGCGGCTGTAGGGTGGGTTAGGCGCGCATCGCACCGAGTCTGGAAAGTTCCCAAGATGTTTCCGCGCGCCGTAACCCACCAGGCAAGGCAGCGGAACTATCGAAAGCCAGTTGAAGGTCGGCAATCCTGTGCCGACGAAATCGTCTGCCACGTGAGGCGGCAGAAGGCGTCGGGAAGGGATTCCCGACCTACTCCGGCGTGGTGTGTGCAAGCTTGGCAGGTCGGCAATCCCTTGCCGACAAAGGTGTCTTAACAGCATTAAGGATTAGGATGGAAACGAGAAGGAAATTGGAACCGCCATGAAATACACCGCAAGCATCCAAGGACGCGGCTATGCCTTCGCCGATCTGAAGACTTTGCTGGCGAAGGCGTCGCCCCTACGCTCGGCGGACGAACTGGCCGGAATTGCGGCTGAGTCGGAGGAGGAGCGTGCCGTCGCGCAACGGCTATTGGCCGAGATTCCCTTGTGCCGCTTCCTCGAAGAACCGCTGATTCCGCCTGAAGAGGACGAGGTCAGCCGGTTGATCTTCGAGACGCACGACAATGCCGCATTCGCGCCCATCTCGGCACTGACGGTCGGCGAGTTTCGCGAATGGCTTCTTTCCGACACCACCGCCGACGAAGCCATCGCGAGGATTCGCGCGGGCCTGATGCCGGAAATGGCTGCGGCGGTATCTAAGATCATGCGCAACCAGGATTTGATCGCCGCCGCCAAGCGCTGCCTGGTCACCACGCGGTTCCGGAACACCATCGGCCTCTCGGGACGGCTTTCCACGCGATTGCAGCCGAACCATCCGATCGACGACCCGCGCGGCATCGCAGCCAGCATTTTGGATGGGCTGCTCTACGGCAACGGAGATGCCGTTATCGGCATCAATCCCGCGACGGACAGTCCGAAGAACGTCGACACCCTGCTCCGCCTGCTGGACGAGATCATCGTCGAGCACGACATCCCCACCCAGTCCTGCGTGCTCGCCCATGTCACGACGACCATGGACTTGATGCGGCGCGGTTCGCCGGTGGACCTGGTGTTCCAGTCCATCGCCGGGACCGAAGCCGCGAACCGGAGCTTCGGTATCGATCTTTCCCTCCTGCGCGAGGCGCGCGAAATGGCGCTGTCGCTGAAACGCGGCACGCTGGGCGACAATCTGATGTATTTCGAGACGGGCCAAGGCAGCGCCCTGTCTGCGGACGCCCACCACGGCATCGATGCGCAGACCTGCGAGGCGCGGGCCTATGCAGTCGCCCGCGCGTTTTCGCCGCTGTTGGTAAACACCGTGGTGGGCTTCATCGGGCCGGAATATCTGTACGACGGAAAACAGATCATCCGCGCGGGGCTCGAGGATCATTTCTGCGGAAAACTGCTGGGCCTGCCCATGGGCTGCGACGTGTGTTACACCAATCACGCCGAAGCCGACCAGAACGACATGGACAATCTGATCACGCTGCTGGCGGTGGCCGGCTGTACCTATATCATGGGCGTGCCCGGCGCCGACGAC
>NZ_JBDIVO010000320.1:0-5100 GCF_039794385.1 Methylocaldum sp.
GGATGGACCGATCAACGCTGTGATACAGCCCTTGTAGATATCCAGCGTTACATCCTTCAGGGCTGGGTGATCGCCGTAGCTTACGGAGAGATTCGTCACCCGGATCAGGGGTTCGGGCACACAACAGGGCGGGCCGGATTGCAATGGACCGACGGTGTAGGTGCCGGCATCGATACTGGGCGAACAGCCGCTGTGTCGGTCGAGAGTTTGCGTCATGGAGCTATGATCCTTCGGTTTAGCCAACGTTCCGCCAGATACAAGGCCGTGCCGTTGATCAGGATGAGCAGGCCGATCAACACCAGCGCGGAGGCGTAGGCATTGCCGTCGCCGCCGGCGACGTTCATCGACAGATCATAAATGTGTACGGATAGCGCGCGGCCGGAATCGAGGAGCGAGGACGGCATACGATCCACATAGCCGCTGGTGAAGATCAGCGCCGCCGTTTCCGCCATCGCTCGGCCGACGCCCAGCAGCAGTCCGGCCACGAGGCCCGATGACGCCGCCGGCAGCAGGATATGGCGAAGCGCCGCGGTGCGCGACAACCCAAGCGCGGCACTGCCCAGCCGCCAATCGTCGGGCACGGCGCGCAGGCTGGCTTCCGCTGTGCGGATGAGGATGGGCAGCACCATACAGGCGAGGGTCAGGCCGCCGGACAGGATGGAAAAGCCCAGCCCCAGAAAGACGCTGAAGAAAGCATTGCCGAACAGCCCGAAAACGATGGAAGGCACCCCGGCGAGCACATCCAGGCTCAGGCCGACGAGTCGCCCGAACCGACTGCGGGGACGAAGAAATTCCGTCAGCAGCACCGCCGTCGCCAGTCCCAGCGGCACCGCGGCGGCGACGGCCACGCCCAGGATCAGCAGCGTGGAAACCAGGATAGGGCCGATACCCCCGGTCCTGCCGGCGTTCAGCGGCGATGACGACAGGAAAGCCCAGGACAGCCGCTCGGCACCATGCCATAGCAAATCGCCCACCAGCCACAGGAAAGCGCCCGCCACCAGAAGCGCCGAGCCCCAGACGGCCAAGGTCATCAGCGGCTCAAGCACCCGACCGCGAACCATGGCAAACCGTCCCGCCTCAAACATGTGAACGCGCTCCGCCGAACCGCAGCGCGGCAACCGCCAGCAGGATGATCATCCCAGTCAGAACCAACCCGGACACGAAAAGTCCCGCACGGTGCTCGCCGGTGGCATAAGCCATCTCCAGAGCGATATTGGCGGTCAGCGTACGCACCGGGTCGAACAGGCTATGAGGGGTTTGCACCACATTGCCGGCAACCATCAGTACGGCCATGGTTTCGCCGAGGGCACGCCCGGCCGCCAGCAGCAGACCCGCGATGATGCCGCTCCGCGCCGCCGGCAGCACCACGCGAAGAATCGTTCCCGAACGCGATATCCCCAACGCCGCCGCACCGTGCAGGTATGCCTTGGGCACCGCCGCCAGCGCGGCATCGGCGGTGAGGGCCACGGTGGGCAAGATCATCAGGGTCAGAATGAGGATGCCCGCCAAAAGGCTGGCCCCCGGCGGTTGCCAGCGGGCGATCAGCGGCACCAGCACGGTCAAGCCCCAGAGCCCGAACACGACGGAGGGAATGCCGGCGAGCAAGGCCACCATTCGCCGATAAGGGCGGGCGGCGGATGGCGGGGCGTAAAACCGGCAGAACAGTGCCGAGGCCACACCCAAGCCCCCCGCCAGCACCAGCGCCCCTGCGCTGGACGCCAATGTCGCCCAGAGCATGGGGGCGAGGCCGAACAGCCCTTCGGAAGGATGCCAGGCCGCATCGGTGAAAAAGCGCAGCCAACCGATCCGCTTGAGTACCGGCCAGGATTCGTGCAGCAGAAACAGCACGATCAGCACCAGAACCGCGGCTGCCAGTCCGGCCGCGACCGAGAGCCACCCGGCGAGGCGCGCGTCAGTGCGCGAGGGGGACGAAATACTGTGCTTCGACCAAATCATGAACACATTCCGAGCGGCTGAAGTCGATGAACTGCCGGACCAGCCCTTCAGGCTCGGCCTTGGTCACCAGATTCAAAGGCCGGGCCAGCGGAAACCGGCCATTGCGCACATTCTCCACCGATGCGTCGACCCCGGCCATGGGCAGCAACTTGATGGGCACGCCCTGAGAGGCCTCGTATTCGGCGGTGCCGATCGAAACGTAGCCGATGGCACTCGTGTTGCCGGCGACGGTCTTGATACCCTGCTGGTTTTCGCCGATGACCACGTGGGCCTTGATGTCGCCGCTCTTGAGCTGAAAGTGATGCAGGAACAACTCCAGAGTCGAGCGGCCTTCGGCCTTGTTGACCACGGTAATGGGCCGGTCGGCCCCGCCCACGGCACGCCAGCGGGTAATCTTGCCGGTGTAGATGTCGACGATCTGCGGGTCGGTCAGGGTCTGCACCGGATTGTCCTTATGCACGATGAGAGTAATGCCGTCCAGCGCGATGGTGAAGCTTTTGAGGTCCTGCTCGTCGGGCTTGAGCGCCCGCGACACCAGGCCGATATCGGCCAGCCCCGAGCGGGCATCGGCGATGCCCCGCGACGAACCGCCCGACTGCACATCCACTCGAACGCCGGGATTTTCCCGCTCGAAGCGCTTGCCGATCTCCGCCGCCAAGGGCGCGACGGTGCTGGAGCCGGTCAACACCAGCTTCCGCTCAGCCGCCTGCGGAATCGAGGTTGTTGTCGCGACGAGCAGCATGACGGAGAGAGCGCTCAAATAGCGATTCAAGGATAGGCGCGGCATAAGTGTCAGGTCCTGTGAAAAGGATGTAATCACAAACTTACCGCATCATCGACTTGTCCGATGAAGCGCGGCAAGGGGAATCAGGTTCGTGGCAAGCGCACGAACTTCTTTCTGCGATAGGAGTTTCCGCCGCAGCGGTTCTCGTGAGCTTGCTGTTTACGCGTGACATTTAGTCGAGACAAATTCCACTTCCTTACAAGCTGTTCGATCAGCAAACGCCTCCATCCGCGGCCGTTTCGGCCAGCACCACTTGGCCGCCGCAGAATCATGCATTCATGGCACACTACTGCCGGATTGCACTCACCGGCTAGCACGTGACCGGAGTTCTCTTAGGCTTGGAATGTTTGCCTTCATAAGAATGTCCGTTTTCGACCAAATACTTGAAAGCGGCGAGCGACTTCGGCGCCATCGCCTTTCCGGAGCGACACAATATTCTCCGGCAGGCGTACGGATTGTCTTTCCGCGAGGCGTTGTGCGCCAGCGCCGCGAGCCGGTTGTCGCCGCAATCGGCTTGGGTTTACGCAGGAAAACAACGGCCGAATGCCAACAGCAGCCCCGGTGGTCCCTTGAACCGAATTTTTCGACGAATCAGCGCCCAGGCGAGGTATTTCTCCTTG
Source organism: Methylocaldum sp. (assembly GCF_039794385.1). Lineage (NCBI taxonomy): Bacteria > Pseudomonadati > Pseudomonadota > Gammaproteobacteria > Methylococcales > Methylococcaceae > Methylocaldum > Methylocaldum sp. The sequence goes on from NZ_JBDIVO010000320.1 coordinate 3,361, forward strand.
GCCAGGAATTTAAGCCAAGTCCGGCTATCGGCCTTCAGCTGAAAATCCGGACGGCCGCTATGTCCTTCCAGTACCTGGAGTTTTTCGTCACGAATGATGATAGTGGCCTCGATTTTCTCGCCGCCAGTGAAAGTAAAGTGATAGGTGGCGTTGAGGCCTTTCGATTTCCCTCTTTGGAATACATTAGGAAGTCCCTTCAGGAAGGCCGGCACCGAGGTTGGCCTTAGGCTGTTGTTGGCGCGTTTGGCGGTTTTATGCGGAAAACGGCGGGCCACATGGCCTTCCGCATCGGAGCCGGCTATGACGTAGACGGTTTCCTGCTTGTCCTGCAAGGGGCGCACAACGTCTTTGACAAAGCGCTTCCGGTCATTGAGAAACGGTCCGATGACGTCATCGCCGGCGGGACACACCGCCATACAATAGGCAGCCTTGTAATTCGCCCCGAAAGAAAGGCTTTGCCACATGGAAACGGACTCGGCATCAGAGACTTTCTGTCGGTAACTTCTGGCGTTTGCGCTCGAGGCGATGGCCTCGACCCAGTCGGTGAATTCGCCCATGAACTCCCGATAGTTGTGGGTGTAACAGGCCGAAAAGTCGAAATGCCCGTCGGCTCCGATCGCACCCACGGGACAGGCGGCAACGCAGAGCTTGCATTCGAGGCAGGGGTTGTAGTCAATGGGATGCGACTCCTCGTCGATCTCGGCATCCAGAATGATCGTGCCGAGAAGAACGAAGTTGCCGAACCGGGGATGGATGACATTGCGATGGATACCCATGCGCCCAAGACCTGCCGCCTCGGCTACCGGCTTGTGCGACACCACCCACATCTTGCCGGGCCAGCGATCCGCCTCCATCGGAAATCCCATCGCACCATTGATCGCACGGATGCCTTTTTGCTCCAAAACCCTGACCATTCGCCGGGCGACCTCGTTGATCTCGTCGCCCGTATTGTGGAACTCCAGATTGGCGACGGAACGGGCGGGACTGCGGATGTTCTCCCGGTTCATGCGGCAGACGAAGCTCAAGAGGGTCTTTGCCCACGGGAAGACGCGCAGGATGTCCGCTCGCTGTGCGTCGAGCTCGGACCGGCCAATCCCGATGCAGCCGGCGTCGTCCGCGCCGGCTTCCAAAGCCAGTTGGCGTAACCAAGATGCTTCCAGTACTCGCCCGCCAATCGCCTCTTCCGCTGCTGGATCGGTCTCGCGGAAATGCCTGACGGTGGGGTGTTCATCGAGATTCATCATGTATATCTCCTTTTAGTGTATATACACGTAAATGACGAAAAAAATTATTGCGCCTGTGATGCCTCAATCAAGTCCGACAGGCTTCTCATCAGGATTTGCAATCGGTCTTCGCCCATAGCCTCCCTGATTCTGGACTGTGCCTGTTCCCACAGAGGATACGCTTTAAGCAGCACGACCCGTCCTTCGTCGGTAATCGTCACCATCCGGGTGCGGCGATCTTCGCCGGAGGCGACATCAATAAGCCCTTGATTCTCAAGAAGCTCCAGATTACGGCTCAAAGTCGTTCGGTCCATGACGGCGTTCTCGGCAAGCTGGGTCACCGTGATGGGTCCGCTCATATGGACGGCGACCAGAAGCGAATACTGCGTACCCCGGATGCCGGCCGGGCGCAGCATCTCGTCGTAAAGCTGACTCACCGCACGGGTCGCCTTACGGAGATTGAAGCCGGTGCAATCCATACAGCACCGGTAATCCGGCATTTCACTCGAGGGGGCAC
>NZ_JBDIVO010000321.1:0-5095 GCF_039794385.1 Methylocaldum sp.
TCTCGCCGGAGGAGCGGCTTAGAGCATCCACGGTCCTATGGTGCGGCCGGCTGCCGCAGGTCGGAAATTCCTTTCGGACACAGCTCAGTCGGCAAAGGATTGCCGACCTACGATCGTGCCGCTGTGGCATCTACGGTTCTGTGCGGCGCCACAGCTGCCATAGGTCGGAAATTCCTTTCCGACACAGCTCAGTCGGCAAAGGGTTGCCGATCTACGACCGTGTCGCTCTAGGTCGCGAATCCCTTCGCGACATTAGGCCGCTCGGCTTGATTTCCAAGGCGGTATCCGCGACCGGATCATCTCGCCGGCGGGGCGGTTTGATTCGGGCCATCGCGAGACGCGATGGCGACATCGCCAAACATCGTTTTTCCTCCATGCGTTCTTTCGGCATTCTTGCTTGCGACCATTCACCATGAGGAGAAAAACGATGTATCGCTGGAACCCGGAAGACTATGCCCGCCATTCGGCCGGTCAGGAAGCTTGGGCGCGCGAACTGTTGAGCGGCCTGAACCTGCGCCCGGACGACCGGGTGCTCGACATCGGCTGCGGCGACGGGCGAATCACGGCGGAACTGGCGCAGCGGGTGCCGTTCGGCGGCGTGGTCGGCGTCGATCTTTCGGAAGACATGATCGGCTATGCAGCAAGACGGTTTCCGGCGTCGGATTACCCTAACCTCGAGTTCCGGCAGGCGGATGCCCGGACGCTGCCTTTCGACGAGGAATTCACCGTGGTCTATTCCAATGCCGCTTTGCACTGGGTCCGGGATCATGAGCCGGTATTGGCCGGCATCGCCCGTGCGCTGAAGCCGGGCGGCCGCTGCCGGATGGAGATGGGCGGCCGGGGCTCTGCCGCCGCGCTGATCGCGGCGTTCGAGGCCGTGGCGGACGGTCCCGTGTGGCGGGAGAATTTCGAGAACTTCGAATCGACCTTCGGTTTCCACGATGCGGAGAGCTATCGCCGCTGGCTAGGGGAGGCGGGGCTCGACGCCGAGCGGGTCCGGCTGACCGACAAGGACATGGTGCATGCCGGCCGCCAAGCCTTCATCGGTTGGCTGCGCACCGCCTGGCATCCCTACACGTCGAGAGTCCCGGCGGAGCGGCGGGGGCTCTTCATCGACGCTGTCGCCGAGCGCTACCTGGCCGGAAATCCTCCCGACACCGCGGGACGGGTCCATGTCGCCATGGTGCGGCTCCAGGTGGAAGCGAAAAAATGAGCCGCTTTTGGCTGAAGGGCAAAGGTAGATGGAAATTAGAGCTGCGACTCTGAAGGATGCGCCGTTTATCAGCTCAGCGCACTTCTTCGCGAGCTTGAGCGTTTTCATCTCGCTCGTACGGCAAAACAGGCTTGGCGGAAGTCGTTGGCGCCTTCGGCTCGGGTGAATTGCTTCAAGCATTCGTAGGTCGGCAATCCTTTGCCGACGAACCCGTTAGCCCAACTTCACCGTCGGGAAGGGATTCCCGACCTACTCGCGAGTTCCCGTACAGTAGGTATGAAAATGCTCTTACCGGCAGGTTCATCGCGCATGAGCCGTCCGAAGAGGCGGCGGGCCGTTTGCTCGAATCGATGGATGAATGGGCAATCCGCAGCGGTCGACGTTTCAGGGGTGATTTGTATACCCATGAAGCTGGAGCTGGCGGCCAGACGCTTCGGAAGTGAGGAAACCCGTGGGCAGCCTACGATGTTTTCGGGTAAAGCCAGCCGGCCAGAATCCCATAAACGGCGAACTCGACCACGCCGAACAGAAACCATTGTGCCGCCAGGCTTCCCGGAACGGGGTACAGCAGGTATTGATTGAGATCCACCAAGAGTCCGGCGAGAACGGCGAAGGACAGGCCGTGAACCAGCCCTTCCTTGATGCCGCCGTTCCGTGCGCAGCGAATGTAGCTCAGGACGAAGAGCAATGCGATGCCGGCCGTGAGCAGCAGCGACAGCCACAAGCTCCTTTCCGCCTCCGGCCTGGCGATACCGGCCAACGCGGCATCGGCGTCGCGGAGAATCACCATGTGGACCAGACCGTTCCAGAGCAATGCGAATACGAAGATGGCGGCGGTCGCGAGAAGAAGACGTCTTGGGTTCAGGTTCATGTCTTGGTTCGGTTTGAGCATGATGGATTCGGGAGAAGGAAACGGCAGGCCGATTATACGTCGATGTTTTCCTCGACATAGGCGTAGAGGACCTGGTCGATAAGGACGCCGTCCTTGAAGGCGGCACGCCGCATTACCCCTTCCCGTTTGAACCCGGCTTTCTCCAGCACCCGCATGGAGGCCGGATTCCACGCAAACACGCGGGCTTCCAGGCGAATCAGGCCGAATCGCGACATAATTTCCGGCACGAGCGCGCGGGCCGCGGCCGTAGCAATCCCCCGTCCCCAATACGGCTCGCCGAGCCAATAGCCGAATTCGGCGGATTTGGCATAAATGCCCTCCCGCGGGTCGATGCCGATTCCGCCGATGGCGCGGCTGTCCACTTCGATGGCCCATGAGGTGCGGACGGGCATCCCGGCGACATGAGCTATCCACCAGTTCGCGTCTCTTTCCGTGTAGGGATGGGGGAATCGGTCGGTCAGATTCCGCCATATCTTGCGATTATTGGCGAGCGCCACGAGATCGGCCTTGTCGTGCTCCGACCAATCGCGGATCACGCCATGCTCGAATTCGGTCCGCATGGGTTTTCTCCTGGGTAAAAACCAACAATATCTATTCACTGCATAGGGGAGCGTCGGTGTTGGTTCTCAAACCGGCTTTACGTGCCCTGAACTCGATGGGTGTCGTCTATCGACGGATTCGCCTCGACCCGCACGATGCTTTTCACCGCCTCGCGCAGCCAGATGTGGCCGGGGTCCCGGTCGTGGCGGGCGTGCCAGAGCATCGAAACCGTGAAGGTCTCGATCTCGATCGGCGCGGGGCTCAGGGTGAGCTTGAACGCTTCTGCGCAGCGCCGCGCCATGGACGCCGGCAGGGTGGCGATGGCGTCGGCCTCCTTGAGGATGAAGGGCAGGGCGGAGAAGCGCGTGGTTGAAAGTAAAACCCGCCGTCGCAAATTTCGGCGCGCGAGCGCTTCGTCCACGACGCCTTCGAAGCCTCCGGAGAAGGACATCAGGAGATGGGGCAGGGCGAGATAGTCTTCCAGGCCGATGGGCGAGGGTATGCCCAGCCGCGCGCCGTCGAACAGGCACACATAGCCTTCCCGGTAAAGGTTCTCCTGGCGGTGCCAGCTCGCCACGTCCGTGAATCGCGAGACGCCGAGGTCTATTTCCTGGTTGTCCAGTAGTTTCGCTCCCTGTTCATGCCCCGCGAGACGGATCGCGACACGCACACCGGGCGCCTCGCGCTGGATGCGCTCGATCAGGCTCGGGGAGAGCGCCACCTCGATGCTATCCGGCATGCCGAGGCGGAAGCTGCGCTCGGCGGTGGCCGGATCGAAGCGCGGAGTCCCGTACATTTCCCGATGGATGATTTCGAGCGCCGGACCGAGCTGTTCCGCAAGTTCCAAGGCCCTGGCAGTCGGCTCCATGCCTTTCGCCGTTCTCAGGAAAAGCTCGTCCTTGAACATTTCCCGTAGTCTCATCAGCGCCGCGCTCACCGCAGGCTGGCCGAGATATAGGCGGCCGGCCGCCCGCGTCACGCTCCGTTCCTTCAGGAGAGCGCTGAATACCGGCAGCAGGTTCAGGTCCGCCTTTCTAAAATCGATTTCGTTGATGTTTTCAATCATAACAATCGATTTGAATAATAGAAAAACGATCCTCAGAATTCAAACCGCGGCGGAAAGCTCTAAGAGCTCTAAACAGTGCTTTTAGAGCGACCCGCAGTCTCTATCGTTCGGAGGTCACCATGTCTTATCGCAAAAAAGCCCTGATTACGGGCAGTTCCCGTGGCATCGGGAAGGGTATCGCTCTCAAACTCGCCGCTCAGGGCGCCGATGTCGCCATTCATTATTACCGCAACCGGAAGGCTGCCGATGACACCCTGGCCGAAGTACGCCTGCGTGGCGCGGACGGATTCATCGTCCAGGCGGACATTTCGAACCCGGCCGAAATCGCCCGGATGTTCGATGAAGTCGGCGAGCGATTCGAGGGGCTCGACATATTTGTAGCCAACGCCCGGCCCGAAGCCGCCGAATTCTTCTATCCGCCCCTCGAAATCACTCCCGTACAGTGGGATTCGGCCTTCGATTCCCAGGTCAAAGCCTTTCTCGTCGCAGTGCGGCAGGCAGTGCAGCTCATGCGCGACGGCGGCCGAATCGTCGCCATAACCCACTCGCCCGGTGGCCGCACCGGGAGCCTGCAACCCTGGGTTGCCATGGGTTCGGCCAAGGCGGCGCTGGAGTCGCTCGTCCGCTACTTTGCCGTGGCTTTGGCCAAGCGAGGCATCACGGTGAATGCGGTCAGTCCCGGCTGGATCGAGGACAGCGTGCTGAACAGCCTGCCCGAACCGGCACAGGACGCCATCCGGCGCTGGCATACCCGCGGCTGGACCCCCATGGGCCGGCTCGGCACGCCGGCCGACATCGGCAATGCTGTGGCTTTGCTCTGCTCGGAGGACGCCGGCTGGATTACAGGCCAAATACTTTTCGCCGACGGCGGCGCATCCCTGATGGACGCCGGACATCCGCCCGAGCTGCAGCTCGGCTGGTGACCATAGCCCTGCGATTCGTTTCTCCGGCGTGAGCCGAGCGAACTCGGTATGGCGGAGCGTCGCCGAGAAATCGTACGGGGAAACAATCTCGCGGGCTGCGGATGCGCTTCCGGCGAAACCGGTTGCGAGGATGCCGGATTTTCCTATCCGCCTTTGGGTGGGGAATTCCGGCGTTCTCGCCGTCAGGCCGGCCGTTCATAGTTCCAGGCGCACGCCGGCTACGGGATTCATGCCCCGCGCATCCGCTCCGGAGCCGGGTTCCCGGTAGTTCTTGTCCAGCCTGCTCTCCAGGTCCAACTGTGACGCCCGGTGCCGATTCGCCTGCCAGGCGGCTCGGAAACAAACCGTGCGGTCCTTCAAACACCTACCTTCGGTGGTGAGAGCCGATCAATTCGTTGTATGCGCCCGGCCGCGAAAAACCGCGGCCAAACCGGTGGCCATCAGCCAGAACGCGGAAGGCA
>NZ_JBDIVO010000322.1:0-5091 GCF_039794385.1 Methylocaldum sp.
GACGTCCTGACGCAATGCGTCAGCCGGGTGGGATGCAACCTGAAAACTCGCCTTGGGATTGGGATCGATCAGGGTCTGCTTGACCAGCTTCATATGGGCGATAACGCCAGGGTCGTCGCGTCCGAAACACGCAAACACGAAACGCAGCCCCGATTCGGTCAGCGCCTGGAGTTCTCCCCGAACGAATTCCGGCGTAAAGGCGTGGGACCATTCGACGGTGGTGGTGACTCCGGTGTCGATCAGGTCCAGCGTACTCAGCCGTACGCCGGCATAGGCCTCCGAGCGCGATACGGTAATTTGCGGGTCGAACAAGGGAAGCACACAGGCATCCAGCCAACCCATGAGGTCCTGGTCTGTGCCGCAGCCCCGAATGAGCGACTGCCACAGATGATTGTGCACATCGACAAAGCCCGGCATGACGATCATCCCGGTGGCGTCCACGACACGCGCCCCGGTACTTCGCAGATGCTTGCCGACCGCCGCGATCTTGTCTTTTTCGATCAGAATATCGGCGTTCTCCACGATCCCCAAATCGCCCGCGCCAACCGAGGAATCCATGGTCAAGATGAGGGAGGCATTTCGAATCAGCGTTTTGGCGGATTCGGCCAAAGACACCGAACAGAAGAGGACTGCCCAAGCGATCAGGAAAAAGGCGATGATCGCCGGACGACAGAGGCGGACGTTTTCGATCATGAATCGATCTCCTGAGCAGAAAAGCAAATCGCGCCGTGATCAGGCTACGCTCGGAAAAAGCGATTGTCACGGTCCAAGCAGGTACTCTCGTCGCTCAGGCATCACTACCACGACCGCAATCTGCATTGCGGCCCTGCGCTCAAACATACCCTTGGCTACCTTTCGGATATAGCATCGTGAAGTTGATTCTCATCCTGGTTTTGTCCATGTTGTGCGGTTGCGCTCATCGGCAGTTCGTCACCCAACCCTATCCCCGATGGGGACAGGAGGTATGGCTGTCCAGAAATGAGCGCGACAGCCCGTTGCCGATGCGCGTGCAAATGCCGCCACGACCCGCGGTCGCTCCGGCCTGTATCCTGATCGTCCACGGCATGAACGAATACATCGGCCGCTACGACGAGATCGCCGCCTATTTTGCGAGGCGTTTCATCGTGGCGGGTTTCGATCTTTACGCTCACGGCTTGTCCAATCCGAGCCTGTTGGCCGCCGACCGGGCCATTACTGGCGGGGCTTCCGAGTTCGACGTCAGCGATGCCTATTTGGCGCAGGCGAGCTTGCGCAATCTGGAGCCGATGCGGCGAGACTTGGATCAAGTGCTGCGGCGCCTGATCGAGGTCTGCGATCAGCGCGGCAAACCGGGTCTTCCGATTTTTATCCTTTCCCACAGCCTGGGTTCGTTGATCTCAGCGTCTTATCTGCTCGAACAAGCGCCGGGGGACGATTTACGATCCCGGATACAAGGCATCGTATTCCTAGGCCCCGCCTTTTCGGTGACCGAGGTTCCGGGCTGGCGCGGCTATTTTCAAACGCCTGTCGTGAAGCTGTCCTTTTACGCCGAGGAGCATTTTCTTCGTTCTCATGGCGAGCTGCTTCCGTTGCTGATTGCCAACCAGGCATTGGCGCTCGTTACCGTCCCTTTGCTGGACGGACTGTTCGAGGTGCTGTCGTGGCCGGGCCTGCGGCATATCTTTTCCCCCACGACACCGGGTTGGGTACCGGATTACTTGAGCGACTGGGAAGACGAGAGGGCACGCCACCGCGCCGACGGCTATATCATCCGCCGCAGCATCCTGCGTTACGTAAAAGGGGTCGAAGGGGAGATCGTTCGTTTCAGGCGAGAGATGGCGGGGTTTGCCACTCCTTATTTCCTCGTTTATTCCGCCGGCGATCCGATCACGCCGGCCTGGGGCAGTCACGATTTTGCCGGCAAGACCTTCGATAAGCACCCGGATAACCAAATCCTGCCGCTCATCGATAAGGTTCACCACGAACAGCTGTTTTCCGCGCCGCCATTGCGTCACGAACTCCTCAGGAAAATCGAGGGATGGCTGGACCGCCGTCTTAGGTCCATAAACGAAGTTGCCGCCGAGAGAGCGAGCGCGCGATGATCCCAAGAGCGTGTAAAGAGGCGACTTAGGCCGCCCCGCCTATATCCGATTTGAAAACGCCAGCTCGCCGCGCAGCGATTTGTTCCCGTAGCGCCCGCTGTCGAATACGGTCGATCGGGAAATTCCACATGATCGGCAGCCCCGACGCGATGACCAGGCACGGCAGCCAGCCGTAAATCACCAATAGCCATTTTTTCGCTTCGGGGGCTTGAACGGGGGCGGACGGCTCGAAACCGAAGGCGGCAGGGAGGGCGGTGCCCAAGAGAACGCCCAGGGCGACGGCCAGTTTGATGGCTATGCCCCACACCGCGAAAAAGAGGCCCGTCCGTTGCCGGCCCGACGCGACGATGTCGTGATCGACCACATCGGCAGCGATAGAGTTCGCCAACATGAAAATCGAAGCCAGGCTTGCGCCTCTCAATATGATCAAGGTCACATAGAGCACCGTATCGCCCCGATCGACCCAGGGAAACCCGAGGCTCCACAATCCGATCCAAAGCGCGGCGAGTATGATCGCCCGATGTTTGCCGATGCGATTCGCGATACCCATCCAAACCGGCACCATGGCAAGCGAGACGAGGTTTTCGGCAAGGATCATCGTGGCGAAGATGTCGGGGCGACCGACCACATGGGTCAATACCAGTCGATGCAGCGTGGCTTGAATCAGGACCGCCGTACCCAGCAGCAGCAAGGTAATCAAGGTCCGCATGAAAGCCTGATTGCGCAATACCAGCCGGAGCCCCGCCCAACCGCCGAGGCGTTCGCCCGCCAGCTCCTCAGACGGAAATTCCGGCACTTTGGTCAGCGCTACGGTCACCAGCGGCGGTAAACTGACAACGATGATGATGGCGATAACCCAGAGCTGATCGCGGTTTTCCACGTACCCCAGATAATCCAAGACGGACAGCACGCCTAGGAACAATATCTGGCCCAGCGCGCCTAATCCTTCGCGCCAGGCCGCTACATGCGTACGCTCGGTGTAGTCCGTCGAGAGTTCGGCGCCCCATGCCTTGTGGGGCAGATCCACGAGGGTGAAGGCGAAGAAGAGCAGGCTCGCCCAGACAAACAGATAGAGCAGCGAAACCTCGCCGGCCGGTGCGAAGATCATCCAGGCGGACAGCATCAGGAGCGGCGTCCCGATGGCAATCCAAGGCTTGCGGCGGCCCCATCGCGTCTTGAGGCGGTCGCTCAAAATTCCGATGAGGGGATCGCTGACCATGTCCAGCGCCCTTGACGCGGCGATCGCCATGCCTACCCCGGCGAGCGGCAAGGCCATGTCGTCGGCATAAAAGGCAGGGACAAAGAGCGCCACCGGCAAGGTCGCCACCGCATGCGTGAGATGCGGCGACGCATAGTACAGCATGATCTTGTGGTGAAGCGGCGGTCTGTCCATGATATTGCGGAAAGACAATAATCCCGGAGTCTACCCGCCTTGCTGACGATTTCAATGCTGGAAAGCGGTCCGGTTTCCAGTGGTCTCTTTAAACCGGGCGGCCGCATTTCATTCGTATGCCGGCACCGCCCGAAAAATCGACGGTGCGCTTCGCCGATCATGCCCAGGAGGAAGTTTTGCGGATTATCGTGATCAGCGATGCCTGGCATCCTCAAATCAACGGCGTCGTCACGACCTTGACGAATACCCGTCGCGCGCTGGAAAAGTCGGGACACACGGTCGAAATCATCACGCCCGATCGGTTTCGAACCTGGCCGTGTCCCGGTTACCCCGCTGTGGGTCTGTCCTTCCTGTGCGGCCCCCGTCTTCGGCCTCTGATCGAAGCCTTCAAGCCGGACGCGATGCATATAGCCACCGAAGGGCCGATCGGCTTCGCGGCTCGCCGTTACTGCCGCGCGAAAGGATTTCCGTATACAACGTCCTACCATAGTCATTTTCACGAATATCTGAAGCTCCGGGCCGGCATACCCTATTGCGTGAGCTGGACGTATCTCCGCTGGTTCCACAGCCGAAGCCATCGGATCATGGTCGCAACGGAGTCTCTCGCGAACGAGTTGGCCTCCAAAGGGTTTCGCAGGCTGGTGCGCTGGTCGCGGGGTGTCGACACAGAACTCTTTCAGCCCTGGGGAAAGGATTTTCTCAGGGACGAGCGCCCGATATTTCTGTACGCCGGCCGTGTCGCCATCGAAAAGAACATCGAGGCCTTTCTCCGCCTCGATCTGCCTGGCACCCGATACGTCGTCGGCGACGGGCCGCAACGAAAAGAGCTGGAAATGAAATATCCCGAGGTCCGCTTCGTGGGCTATCGGACCGGAGAGCCATTAGCCCGCTACATGGCGGCGGCGGACGTCCTGGTATTTCCCAGCCGGACCGATACCTTCGGCTTGGTGATGCTGGAGGCGCTCGCCTGCGGCGTTCCGGTCGCCGCCTATCCGTTGCGGGGCACACGGGACGTGATCCGGGACGACCGCGTGGGTGTCTTGGACAACGATCTCCGGCACGCTGCCCTTACAGCCTTGTCGCTCGATCCGCAGGAGTGCCGGAGTTACGCACGGGAATTTTCTTGGGACGCGTGTTCCCGGCAGTTCGTTGAAAACTTGGTCCCGATGGCGATGAGAACCGATTGAATTCGGCGCGGCTACAAAGCCATCCCTCACTTTTCGCCGTTTTCAAAAACGCAACGGACTTTTTGTCTCCTTGAGCGAGACACTCGGCACCGTATGGGTCTAACTCATCATCCTAGAAACGGCAGTTGACCGCTTAGATGGAGTGGAAAAGCCTTGTGGATTCTGACCGTTCCACCTTCTACCGATTTCACCACTTGGGTGAAGTCGCTACGCACCCGATTGCACGGCTGGCGAGCCGTCTGGCGGTGTTGCTCCTCCTTGTGGGGGGCGGCCCCACGGTGTCGTCGCGCCTTGCCATCCAGCCCGCCAGCCGCACACTCGGACGCGTCCAACTGGCGTTTCTAGGATCATCGTTTGCGCATGACTGAGCCGCACAAGGCCTGAAGGGCGCAGTAGTTCGCCTGCAATCGATGACTGGCGAAACCGTCGC
>NZ_JBDIVO010000323.1:0-5063 GCF_039794385.1 Methylocaldum sp.
TGGTGGATAAAATCCTCCATTCGATTGCCGCACCGTGATTGCTAGCCTGCATTTCTCACACCCCTTCTACTGCGGACGCCGATTCGCTCGCCGTGGCGCACCGTACTCTTTCGCGCCGGCTCGACGTCGTAGGTCGGCAATCCTTTGCCGACGAGCGTGTGTCGGGAAAGGATTGCCGACCTACCACGACGCCGCCACTCAGTCCGTGCGGCGCGCCGCACCGACGCCTCGACGTCCTCGCTACGAAGGGGTGTGAGAAATGCAGGCTAGGCATACCGAGGAATTCCATTACCGGGTGTCCTGGCGTTCCGATGCCGTGCGCCCCGGGTTTCATCCGAGCCGGCGCTCCGGTAGCGGCGAGCGCTTTCACGGGCTCGCGCCCTTGCTGAAACACCCGGATCCGCGCCGGATCGATCTCCGGGCCAGCGTGCTCGATCCCTTCGGCGGCTATGCCGTCCGGATCTACGAGCAACGCAGTGCCATCAAGGTGTTCGCCATCGTGGATTTGTCGGCGTCGATGGAGTTTCGCGGCATCGGTTCCAAAATGGACACGCTGGCCGATTTCCTGGCGTCTTTGGCCTTGTCCGCGTACCGCACCGGCGACTCCTTGGGAATCATCGGTTGCTCGGAAAAGATCCACGCCGAATTTTCCCTGCCGCTGTGCCGTCACCCCGCCATGGCTTTGAACCTGGTGAGGCGTCTGCGCCGGTTTCGACCCAAGGGGACAAACGCCCGTGGCCTGGTGGAAGCGGCGCGATGCGTGCCCAATTCGCGTTCATTGGTTTTTCTCGTCTCCGACTTCCACATGCCCTTGACCTTGGTCAAACGGATTCTGGTGTCTCTGGGGCCGCACGATGTAGTGCCCTTGGTATTTTGGGACGCGAGCGAGATGGGGGGCGAGGCTACGCTCGGATTTCGCCGTATGCGCGACCTGGAAGACGGTTCGGAGCGCTTGCTGCTGTTACGCCCGAAGCTTCGTGCGCGGCTGGAAGAATCCTACCGGGATCGGCGGGAGCGTCTGGTTCATCTGTTCCTCAGTCACGGGCGGGAGCCGCTGTTTCTCGAAGAAGGATTCAAGGCCGACTATCTTACCCGGTATTTTCAGCGCGCCTTATGAAAAGGACGTACCTCGCTTTTCTGCTGCTTTTTTTAGGCGCTGCTGTTTCGCACGGCGGCGAGACTCCCGGCCCGGTCAGGGATTTTCAGGTCTCGACGCCGCGTCCATTCGGCTATGCCATCGGTGATGTTATCCGGCAGACGCTGAATGTCGCGGTCGATCGGCAAGCCTTGCTCGACCGAAATTCGCTTCCTCCGAGCCGAATCAATCGCTGGCTGGAACTGCGGGAGGCGAACGTACGGGAGTCGGAGCACGACGGTCTGCGCCGCTATTCGATAGAACTCGCCTATCAAAGTTTTTACGCGCCATTGGAGGTCAAGAATCTGGCGATTCCCGCCTTCAAGCTGGCCTTTACCCACGGTGAGGATGTCTTCGAACTGGAAGTGCCGGCCTGGCGTTTCACCACGGCGCCGATTCGCGAGCTTTCGATTCTTCGGGAGGAAGGGCTGGAGCCGATGCAGCCTGATGCGCCTCCCGCGCTTCCGAGCCGAACCGGTCCGCTCCGAGGACTGGCTTCGGCCGCCGCCGCCGGCGCGGGGGCTGGATTGTACCTCGTTTATCTTTACGGCTATCTTCCCTGGCAGCAGAGAGGCCGCCATTTCAGAGCGGCCTGCCGCTCCGTCCGGACCTTGAGCCGAGCATCCGGGACGCCGGACTATTCCTCCGCCTATACCGCCATCCACCGGGCGTTCAACGGCGTAAACGGGCAGCCGCTATTTTCGGATCATCTGGAGGCATTCTTTGCGGATCATCCGGCATTCGAACCTTTGCGCGAGGAAATTGCCGCCTTTTTCGCGAGCTCCTACGATTTCTTTTTCACCGAACGGCCCAAGGACAAGTTCGTCGGGAACGAACTTGGACCGCAAAGCGGGCCCCGAAGGGGCGAACCCCAGAGAGGGGGGGCGCAGACGGAATTTCCGATGCCCAGGCTCTTCCGCCTTTGCCGGGACTGTTACGACGTAGAGCGGAATCTTCGATGAATCTGGCGGTCGATCATGCCTGGGTTCTGCCGTTCCTCGGCCTCGCTCTGCTGCCGCTGGTCCGTTTGCCGGTGACTGGCTTCGATGCGCCGTGGAATGCGTTGCTGCCCGCCGATGCGCAATCGCGCGTCTGGACCTGGCTGATCAAGCTGATGGGCGTCGTCGCCATCACCGGTCTGGTGCTCGGACTCGCCGGGCTGCATCGGGAGGAATATGCGGTCGATCGAGTCGGTAACGGCGCCCATATCGTGTTGCTTCTCGACCGCAGCCAGAGCATGGACCACAGTTTCGCGGGGCGTGCGACGTCGGGCGCCGAAGAGGCGAAATCAGCCGCGGCAGAGCGCTTGCTCAGCGAATTCGTCAGCGAACGAAAGAACGACCGGACCGGCGTCGCGGCCTACAGCACAGGCCCCTTATTCGTACTGCCCCTGACCGACGACCGCGAGGCGGTGCTGGCCGCGGTGCGCGCCTTGCGTTTGCCGGCCCTGGCGCAAACGCACATCGGTAAAGGCTTGCTGCTGGCGCTGTCGTACTTCGCCGGCCAGGCGCTCACCGGGTCTCGCATCGTGCTGCTGGTGTCCGACGGCGCGGCGGTTGTCGATCCGGACAGCGAGCAGAAACTGCGCAAGCTGTTCAAGGAGCATCAAATCCGCCTGTACTGGATTTTTCTCCGGACTCTCGGAAGTCCCGGCATCTTCGAAATACCGGAGGATCCGCGCGACGATAACGCGAGCGTCCGGCCCGAGCGTTATCTGCATTTGTTTTTCGAAAGCCTCGGCATCCCGTACAAGGCATACGAGGCGGAAAATCCGGCTGCCCTGCGTCAGGCCATAGCCGATATCGACCGGATCGAAAGCCTGCCGATCCATTATCAGGCACGCATTCCGCGCCTCGATCTGACGCCGCTCTGCTACGGCGCGGCAGGTTTCGCGTTGCTGCTGTTGATCGGCGTGAAACTCTCGGAAGCTGAATCATGGGAAAAAGCCTAGAGCTGAAAATCGCGCTGCTGGCGCTAGCCGTTTCGACCATCGCCGGAATATTGGAATGGCAGGAGCTCCGGCGGATCGAGCTTGCCGGGGAGCAGGTTCGAAGCTTGCTGAGCGGCACCGATATTTCCCCGGACGATCGAGTCCGTGCGGCGCCGGAAGTGAGGCTGGCTCGGGCGGTTTATCTCGCCGGCAAGGATCGTCATGAAGAGGCCCTGGATGCCTACGGCTATCTGGTCGACCAGGGCGATACCCGATTTCGCGTTACGGCCCTGTTCGATCTCGGGAACCTGCACTTGCGACGCGCCTTGACACACGTGGAACAAAACGAGATCAACCGGGCGCTGCCGCTGGTGGAATTGGCCAAGGATGCCTACAAGAAGGCGTTGCGCCTGGACCCGAACCACTGGGACAGCAAATACAACCTGGAAGTCGCCATGCGGCTTCTGCCGGAAATGGACAGGATTCGCCGCGAGGGCGGAGAAGAGGAAAACGATGAAGAAGAGGGGGCGCTGTGGACCACGGTGCCGGGTTTTCCGCGGGGCCTGCCTTGAAGTTGTCCACCCGCGCACGCGACCCGCGCTTCGTCTGTCTGGCTCTGGCCTTGCTCAGCGTCGGGGTTACGCTTTTCCATCCCACCCTGAAGCTGTCGCGGCCGGTATTCGATCACATCGTCGTCGTCGACATTACCCGGAGCATGAACGTCGCCGATTATCGGGTAGAAAGCCGGTCGACGAGCCGCTTGGAAACAGTCAAGTCCGCCTTGCGCTCGGCCCTGCGGGAATTGCCCTGCGGTTCTCGGTTGGGGCTGGGGCTCTTCACCGAGCGAAGATCCTTCCTGCTGTTCGAGCCCATCGAAGTCTGCCGCGGGTTCGAAGCGGTCGATACCGCCATTGAGCACATCGATTGGCGCATGGCCTGGGGTGCCGACAGCCGCATCGCCGATGGACTCTACGATGCCTTGAATCAATTTCAGAATTACGGTTCGAACCTGGTTTTCGTTACCGACGGCCAGGAAGCCCCGCCTCTCAATCCTCGCTACAAGCGGGAGTTCGGCGCTTTCAAGGGCAAGCTCAGGGGATTGATCGTCGGAGCCGGGGGGCTGAGCCCGGCGCCCATTCCGAAATTCGACGAACGCGGCGAAGCCGTCGGTTTCTATTCGGAGGACGACGTCCCTCACCGATCCTCGTTCGGGCTGCCGCCCAAGCCGCCTTCCGAGATCGAGGGCTATCACGAGCGGAACGCGCCGTTCGGCAGCGAGCGGGTGATCGGGACCGAGCATCTGTCCTCGCTCAAGGAAGACTATCTTCGCCAACTGGCCGACGAGACCGGACTCGTTTACCGGCGGCTGGAGAAACCCGAGGAATTGAGCTTGGCGCTTAAGAGCCCGGAGTTCGCGCGCCTCGAAGCGGTTGCCGCGGATATTCGCTGGCTGCCTGCCGGCCTGGCTCTGGCCGCGCTGGCCGTGCTTTACGGCATTCTGCCGTTTAGGCTCCGCTGATGGATAGCACGGTTTATATCGCGGGGTGAAACCTGTCTTGAGCTATGTCGAAAGGCCCGCTCCCACCATTCTTTTTCATTAACCCGAGGAGTTGTGTATTCCATGAAAATGATCGTTCCTGCCTTGTTGACGCTGGGTTTGGCTTTTTCCGCCGGAGTTTCGGCCCATGGTCCGACACCCCAGAAGGTGGTCGAAACCGTCGAAATCGACCGCCCCATCGAAAAAGTCTGGGAGACGGTCAAGGAGTTCGGCGCCGTCGCGCAATGGAATCCGGCCATCTCGAAAAGCGAAGCCCAAGGCGGCAACAAGCCTGGCGAAAAGCGTACCCTGACTTTTCCGAACGGCGAACAACTGGTGGAGGAACTCGACTTTTACGACGAAAAAACCTACGAGTACGACTACCGGCTGATGGAAGCCAACGTCAAGGCGCTGCCGGCGAGTTCCTATTCCGCTGTATTGAAGCTGACGCCGGCGGGGCA
>NZ_JBDIVO010000324.1:0-5057 GCF_039794385.1 Methylocaldum sp.
TGCGCCAGGAAGAGATCGTCGAGGAAATCGAAATTATTTTACTGAGCGCCGAATCGCTGCTAAGCAATCAGATCTGAAAAAAGCTTCGGTTTTCCATAACCGTTTTTGTCACGATGCACAATAACAAAACGATTTTGATTACTGGCTGTTCCTCCGGTATTGGGCTGTGCGCCGCCCGAGGACTGCGGCAACGCGGTTACCGAGTGTTTGCCACCGCCCGGAAGGAAAGCGACGTGAAACAATTGTGCGCCGAAGGCTTCGAAGCGTTCCGGCTCGATCTTGCGGATTCCCGTTCCATCGGGTTAGCCTTGGAGCAGGTGCTACGGAGTACGGGCGGCTATCTGTATGCGTTGTTCAACAACGGCGCCTACGGCCAGCCGGGTGCGGTTGAGGACTTGAGCCGCGAGGCGCTGCGAGAGCAATTCGAAACCAATCTGTTCGGGACGCACGAACTGACCGCGCTGGTGTTGCCGGTGATGCGGAAGCAGGGATACGGGCGCATCATCCAGAACAGCTCCGTGCTCGGTTTCGCCGCCATGGCGTACCGGGGCGCCTACAACTCGAGCAAGTATGCTTTGGAGGGACTATCGGATACGCTGCGCTTGGAGCTGGCAGGCACCGGGATTTTCGTTTCCCTGGTCGAACCCGGACCGATTGTGAGCCGATTTCGGGACAACGCTCTGGCCATGTACAAGAAAAACATCGACAGCACGAGGAGCGTTCATCGTGAGAAATACTTGGCCATGGAGTCGCGGTTGGTCAAGGAAGGGCCTGCCGTGCCGTTTACCCTCGGACCCGAAGCCGTACTCAAAGCCGTCATCCACGCGCTTGAAGCAAAAAGACCGAAAGCCCGTTATTACGTCACGTTTCCCACTTATTTGTTCGGATTTCTGAAAAGAATTTTGCCGGATCGATCGCTCGACTGGGTGTTGCGGCGAGCAGGTTGAATCCGCCGTCGGCGCATGCCGGGCGTGAGTCCAACTACCGTTTTCGTTTCCTTGCCGGAGTAGCTTGCTCATGATGAAAACCTATATTTTGTCGGCGGGTGTCGTAATCGTGCGCATCTATCCCGCAGAGCCGCGTTATCTGTTGCTCCGCGCGTTCCAATATTGGGATTTCCCGAAAGGCGTGGTGGAAGAGGGCGAAGACCCTTTGGCCGCGGCGCAGCGCGAAGTATTCGAGGAAACGGCCTTGACAGAACTGAACTTCCGCTGGGGCAAGGGTTTCTGGAAACACCGCCTTACGGTGCCGGCAAGATCGCTCGATACTATCTGGCCGAATCTCCCGGCGGAGAGGTGCATTTACCCGTCAATCCGCTGCTGGGCAAGCCGGAGCACGACGAATTTCGATGGGTGACATTCGAAGAAGCGGATAAGCTGCTCGGGCCACGTCTCAGGCCGATTTTGAACTGGGCCGATTGGCTCGTCACGCGCGAAAGGCAGGACGGCTAATCATTTTTGGGCTAAACATTACGGTCGGAACCAGGCGAGTTTCTCCCGTAACCTGACGACGCTTCCGATGATGAGCAGCGTCGGGGCCTTGACGCCGGAGCGACTCACGATTTCCGGCAAGGTTTTCAAGGTTCCGGTAAAAACCGACTGATGCTGAGTGGTCCCTTGTTGGATGAGAGCGGCAGGAAGGTCGGCCGGACACCCATGTTGAATCAAACGCGAGCAAATCTCCGGCAATCCTTGAAGACCCATGTAAAAGACCAGCGTCTGTCCTGGTCGGGACAACTGGTTCCACTCGATGTCGATGAGTCGGCCGTCTTTCATATGGCCGGTCAGGAAAGTACAGGATTGGGCGTGATCGCGATGGGTCAGCGGTATACCCGCATAGGCGGCGCAGCCGGAAGCGGCCGTAATTCCCGGGGTTACTTGGAATGGTACCCCTTCGTTCATCAGGGTTTCGATTTCCTCTCCACCGCGTCCGAAAATGAACGGATCTCCGCCTTTGAGACGGACGACCCGTTTGCCCGCTTTTGCGAGATCGGTTAGAAGCCTATTGATTTCGGCCTGAGGGAGCGTGTGCCGGTTGCGCTGTTTGCCCGCGTAAATCTTTTCGGCGTCGCGCCGGACAAGCTGAAGAATTTCGGGGGAAACGAGGCGATCGTAAACCACTACGTCGGCTTCCTGCATCAGGCGCAGCGCCCGGATGGTTAATAAATCCGGGTCGCCCGGTCCGGCACCGACCAAGTAGACCATACCGGAATGCGCGCTTTCGTTGCCTGAAGTCTCGGCTGTAATGGCTTGTTCCAGGTGTTCGGTCGCTTGTTCGTCCCTTCCGGCGAAAACCAGTTCGGCGATCGGGCCGGAGAGAACGTTCTCCCAAAACCTGCGGCGTATTTGCGGATCCTTGATCGCTTGCTTGACACGGGTCCGGAAATCAGCTGCGATCCTGGCCAAGCGGCCGTAGGCCGGCGGTATCAGCGATTCGATTCGCATTCGGAGAATCCGAGCCAGGACGGGCGAGGTGCCACCCGAGGACACCGCGGCAATGATCGGAGATCGGTCGATAATAGCCGGGAAGATAAACGTGCAGAGAGAAGGTTGGTCGACGACGTTTACGAGAATGTTGTGTGTCCTTGCCGCCTCGGCGACCTGTGCGTTAAGGATGGCATCGTCAGTCGCCGCCACGATTAGCCTAAAGCCGCGTACGTCCTGAGGTTGGAATACCTTGGGAATTAGAGTTACGCATCCGGAGTCCCGCAGTTTTAGCACCAAATCGTGAAATGTTGGAGCCAACACGCTGACTTGCCCGCCGGCTTGAAACAGAGTTTCGGCCTTGCGGGCGGCGACCGGCCCGCCTCCCACAATCAGACAAGGTTCATTCTTAAGATTGAGAAATATGGGCAAATAATCCATGTCGTGTGGTTTTGCTAAAATGGCCCGGTTCTCACGGGCTTTCGAACGGGTATCGGTGAATGGTGCAAGTCGATTTTGAAATAGACACCTCAGGATTGATGTGTCCTCTGCCGCTCTTACGATTAAAAAAAGCTTTGCAGTCGATGGAAACCGGTCAGGTAATCCGAGTCCTGGCCACCGATCCGGCCTCTGTTCTGGACTTTGGAGTTTTTCTGGAGCAGGCTGGACATCAAATGTTGGACCAGAGGGAGGAAACCGGCGTTTTCTTTTACTTGATCCGCAAGGCTTGATGCGTTCTTTTCAGTCGCCTGGCATGGTCTTCCGGACAGGAACCGTTGCGGAGACTTATAACCGGCCAGCTGTTCCGGGCGGCAAATGTCTCAAGCTTCTCATCAGGATCCACGGCAACGGGGAAGCCTACGAGCGAAAGCAGCGGCAGATCGTTGTGTGAGTCGCTGTAAAACCAGCTATTCGCCAGGTCGTGATCGTTCTCCCCTAACCATTCTTTCAAACGTTGCACCTTGCCTTCACGAAAACACGGAGTGCCCACGAATCGGCCGGTGTAATGGCCGTTCTCGAGTTCCGGTGTCGTAGCGATGAGATGTTCGACGCCGTAAAGCCGGGCGATCGGCTCGGTCACGAAGCGATTGGTAGCGGTGATAATGATCGGGACATCGCCCGCGCGGCGGTGTTTTTCAATGAGTGCCGTGGCAGCCGGCAATAATATCGGTCTGATTTTCTCTTCAATAAAGGCGGCACGCCATCCGTGCAGAGCATCAAGCTGATTGTCGGCCAAAGGGCTTAAGGCGAACTCCAGAAACTCGACGATATCGAGCGTACCGTTCTTGTAATCCTCGTAAAACCGGGCATTGGCCTCTTCGTAATGCTTTCGGTCCACGATTCCCTTCTCGACCAGAAATTGCCCCCACAGATAGTCGCTATCGCCACCTAAAAGGGTGTTATCAAGGTCAAATATTGCCAGACTCACGCGTTTCCTTTAAATTCGATTCGAATGCTTGCGCAGAAAGTAAAAAGCTAAAAAGGATCAACTGAGTGCTGCAAAGCCGTAAGCAAGTCTCAACGGCGACGCTCGGATATCGGTCAGATCCAGCAGGCTGGGATTATATCACCGAGGACAGTAGTAGGATTTAACTCTAACCATGATCGACGCGGATGGTTATCGCCTAAACGTGGGTATCGTTTTGTGTAATAACGATGGCCGTGTGTTCTGGGCAAGGCGGGTCGGCATGCGTTCCTGGCAGTTTCCCCAAGGCGGTATAAAATTAAATGAAGCGCCGGAAGCTGCAATGTACAGAGAATTGTATGAGGAAGTCGGGCTGAAGAAGCACGATGTGCAACTCATCGGACGAACCCGAGATTGGTTGCGTTACGATCTTCCTGAACGTTATATCCGAAAACATTCATTTCCGCTTTGCATAGGGCAGAAGCAGCTCTGGTATATCCTGCGGTTGTCCAGCGAGGAGTCCAAGATTCGCTTGGATTGTAGCGAAAGACCGGAATTTGATGCGTGGTGTTGGGTTGATTATTGGTACCCGGTGAGTGATGTAGTGTATTTCAAACGACAAGTCTATCGTCAAGCATTAACGGAACTGGGAAATTATCTGACGCCTGGAACAGTTTCAACCAGTCCTGCTGATTCGTTGGCCGCTGGCCGAAAAACCTAGCGCCGCGAAAACCGATTTTGAACTTCCCGCTTTTGGAGTCTACGCGCTATTTTCCGTTTGTCGCGCGTTTCATCACGCTAGCCATTTTTCTATTCACTTCCAAAACGGCGGCTTCACAAGCCGTAGTTGTACACCCGAATGCTCCCGTTTCCGAAATCAGCCAACAGGAGGCTAGGGCATTATTCACAATGTCACAGCGTTCATGGCGGGACGGAACTCCTGTAGTCGTGTTCGTACTGCCGGACAGCAGCCCAATCCACAAAGAGTTTTGCAAGAAACATCTAGGAATGTTTGCACACCAGCTCAGACAAACCTGGGATCGCAAAGTGTTTTCCGGTACCGGACAAGCTCCCGAAACTGTATCAACTGTCGAGGAAATGCGCACGTTGATTTCGAAGACACCCGGAGCAATTGGCTACCTACCCGATGCGGAAATCGACCGCAGTGTACGCTCGATTACCATTCGTGAAGGCACC
This sequence comes from Methylocaldum sp., assembly GCF_039794385.1. Lineage (NCBI taxonomy): Bacteria > Pseudomonadati > Pseudomonadota > Gammaproteobacteria > Methylococcales > Methylococcaceae > Methylocaldum > Methylocaldum sp. Next base: position 5,026 of record NZ_JBDIVO010000324.1, read on the forward strand.
CAATGACAAGTTTATTCCGTCCCAAGAAGGTC
>NZ_JBDIVO010000325.1:0-5055 GCF_039794385.1 Methylocaldum sp.
AAGGAGGCTATATGCACGGCTTGGTTAAGACGGCGGTTTTGTTGATCGCTATCGCGAGCGGAAGCGTCTGGGCTTACGGTGGCGGGGGCGGCGGAAGCAGCGGGTGCGCCGAGCCGAAATTCTTCGAACCGAATCCGACCGGCGCCGTTGCCGCGCTTGCCGAGTTCGCTTTCGTCGCGTCGGACAATACCGACAGCGATACTCTTACGGTCGAAATCAACGGCCAGACGGTTCAGCCGGTACTCGAACGCCTGAGAAGCGGCGACTGGCGAGTCAAGGCCGTCCCGCCGCAGCCCCTCACCGAGCCCGGTAAGGTTCGGATTTCGGTCAAGGCGAAGAGCCGGGACGGGTGCTGGGGATTTCAGCCGTATGCTGTCGAGGTCAAGCCGTGAGTTTCCGGCCGACTGCGCCAACGTGAGCTTTTCGGCCGTTTTATCCCCACTGCTCCAGCACTACGACCTTCCACGCGCGGTTTTTTGTGGGCCGAACCGTTTGCCAGGCGGCAATGCGATTGGATTCTCGGCCGCTTCCATGGGTCGGGCCGTGGTAATAGCCGATGCCGGCTTCCTGATCCGCAATCTGTCTCGCGAGCTGGCGCAATTCGGGAATTTTGTCGAACCGTTCTTCGCGGAACAGGTTTTCCCCGATTTCGTCGGTATCGGTGTCGTAAAGGATGAAACCGTCGTCCTGAATGATCCACACCGCTCTCTCCTGGGTTTGGAGTCCGGCGGGCAATAGTTTTCCCAGGAACTCGGCGGCCTTGAAACGGGCGGACAGAAAACCCGGTATGGTCTTGCCGCGCTTTATGGGTACGACGAGGGTTACGGCGTCGAAACCTTCGGGCGCCTCGTAGACGCGGCTCAGTATGGGTTCGGTCAATTCCAGCGCCAGACGATTGTGTTCGAGCCGGGAGGTATCGGCGCCGATGGCTTCAGCGTATTTCGCCGGCGCCACGGCGGTGATCGTGCCGGGGGCGATCGTGGCGGCGAAAAGCTCGGCGTCGGGATACCGGGTTAGCAGGGATGTCAGAATCGGAGTCATGGCCTTGCGGTCGCCTACGTTGCCCGCGGCGTCCGCGAGCCGTTCCATCCCGCTTCGTATCGAGCCTATGGCATTCGCTATGTCTTCCGCGATCTGATCGGCGGCGGTCAGGTTTTCGTTGGATATGCGGGTGACGTCGGCCAGCGCCGTTTCCGCGCGCTCGCGGGCATGGACCGCCATTCGTCGCTCGGCGACGGCCACTTCCCGCTCTTTCCGGGCATCCATGGCAAAATGGACCGCCAGCCCCGCACCGATCGCGACGGCCATGACGACCGCAAGTCCAGCGGAAAGCGCTGCCTTGTTGCGGGCGACGAAACGGCGCAGCAACTCGCCGCGCGAATAAGCGTACGCGCTGACCAATCGTCCATCGCGGAAAGCGCGCAGCTCGTCGGTCAATTCGGCGGCGTCCCGGAAGCGGCAAAGCTTGTCCTTCGCGAGGGCCTTGTCGCAAATGGCGGTAAGCTCGGCCGGTGCGGGAACCGGACCTTTGCGCGAGGAGGGCAGCGGCGCTTTGGACTTGAGCTGCTCGACGATGGACGAGAGGCTGCCTTTGAGCGGCGCCCGTCCGACCAAGATGTGATACAGAATGCAGCCGAGGGCGAATACGTCGGTTCGCGCGTCCACTTCGCCATAACGCTGATCCACTTGTTCGGGCGCCATATAAGCGGGTGTCCCGAGGATTTCGCCGACTTGAGTGAGGTCGTCGGATCCGGCCTCTTCGGATGCGGCCGGTACGGCCCGGCGGAAGACATCGGCTTCGATGCCGATCTTGGCGAGACCCCAGTCCAGGATGATGGTTTCGCCGAATTGTCCCAGCACGATGTTGCCGGGTTTGAGATCCCGGTGCACCACGCCTTTTGAATGGGCGTAGGCCATAGCCTCGCAGACATCGATGAGCCGGTCGAGCAATTGCAGACGTTTTGCAAGCGCCTGTTCGGGCTGTTCCGAATTGCATGCGGAAAGCGCTTCGGCCAGGGTCTGCCCCCGTACGAGGCGCATCACGTAATAAGGAGCACCTTGGGAAGTGGTTCCCATGTCGTAGACCGGAACGATGCCCGGATGCTCCAGGCGTCCCGTGATTTGGGCCTCGCGGAGAAAACGGAGCCTGATGGTGGAGTCGACGGCTTCGTTCGATGCGAGCATTTCCTTGATGGCGACCTGACGCCCAACGCGCTCGTCGAAACCGAGCAGCACCCGCCCCACGCCCCCCTGGCCCACTGTGCCGCACAAGGAGTAATGATCGGTGAGTCTGTAATCGGCTGTGGATTCCTGCGAACCTTGCGCAGCATCGAGCTGGAGTTTCAGCACCGTGTAATCGTCGAAATCGGCGTTATCGTTACCGCGCATTGGTCGATCGTGTGTATTGAACGAAGCTCACATTAATGTAGTTCGTCATCGGCTAAGGGACAAACGGACGGCGACGATCGTGCCGAGCCGATCGGCGCCACGGTCGGCTCTTATCCAAGAACGGAAGGGACGGAACGCGGGTCTAATTGCTTGACGTTGCCCGAATCGTACGGAAGTAGCGATATGGTCACTAAGCGCGTAATGGGCGATTTAGCGACAGGGGCAGAGAACGAAGGCGTGCGGAAGGGAGTCGCCGTCAGCTCAGGGAAATCGAGTCCGATCAGGTGCCTTTTGTTCTGCCTTCTCGCGAGCATCGCGGTCTTGTGGTTTCGACCGGTGCATTCGGCGGAGATCTACAAATGCCGAACCGATGCCGGGTTGTTATATACCGATGAACCGGCTTCGAGGAGTTGCCGTCGGATGCATATCAAGGTCACCAAACCCGACCCCGAGGCGATTGCGCGATTGGAGGAATGGAAAGAGCAGCAGGCGGCCGAGGCGGCTCGGAAAGCGGCGGAAGCGCGTGAAGAACGCTTGGTCCGGGTTCGCGAGCTGGAAGCCCTGGCGGCATGGCAATCGGCGCGCGCGGCTATGGTGGACGCCGAGGCCGCTCAGTATTGCCAATATCCTCAGCCGGTCTATTTTCCGTTATGGACTTATCCCGGAGTCCCCATTTTTCGCGATTATTCGAGTTTTAGCGGATATCCGTTCCCGTATGGGCACGACGCAAGACGCTCCTCGCGATACGGAATGTCGCCCGACCGAATTCATTTCTGGCGAGAGCGGCGATAAGGACCGGGCCGAACAAGGGAACATTCCTCGCGCCGGCAGGTGCGGCAACGCGAAATCAAACCGAGCCGATAAGAAAGGCGACGACGAACGAACCGAAAAGAACAAACAGTCTCCCGAGAAGCCTGACGCCAAGTCTCAGCTCCACGACGGGGTTTCCTAAAACCGCGGCTCGTCGCGTTTCTGCCTGACGCGGATGTTGTTCTCGACCGACTTGACGCCTCGGATTCCGCGCGTGATCGCCTCGGCATGCCGGCGTTGATCCTCGTCGGGAACGAAACCGCCGAGTTGCACATGCCCCTGATGGGCTTGCACCTGGATGCCGAGACCGCCGACATAAATGTCCTGTAAAAGCGCTGCCTTGACCCTGCTCGCAATAGTAACGTCGTCGGCATTGGCGCCGAACTCCGTCTTCTTGCCTTCCGAATTGGCGCAGCCGGTCAGGACGAGCACCGCAATGGACACCAGGAAATATCGCCGTTTCATTTTTTCCTTGCCTGGTTTCGATCTACGGCAGTAGCCAAGCCCAAATGCTCGTTCAATCCAGTCGTACTTGAAGCATGAGACGCTCTTAGCCAGCCGTCCCTAGAGCGTCTCGTTTCCTCCGTCATCTGAGCGAGATCGGGGTTTTCGTGCTGGATTCGCGTTGGCGCTCGAAAGGCGCTTCTGTTTAGCGTCGGCCGCAAACCCGATGTGAAAATCTATTGGTTTTGCCCGTCTTCGGAGCCGCCTTCTCCGCCTTCCGTGCCGCTGTCTCCGCCCGTTGCCCCGCCGGGACTGCCCGTACCTTGCTCGCCTTCGGGCTGCCGTTGCTCCATCCCGGGTTGGGGCTGCTGGCCTTCGCCTTGGGGTTGCTGTCCCGTCTCCGGCTGACCGGTTCCGCCTTCTTTTTGTTTTTCCCCGAATGGTTGGAAACCCTCCCAGCCGGGGTAGGACTTATCGCGATCGGCTTCGGTCCCCGCGACGACAGTCGCCTTGTCCAGAGATTTCTTAGCCGCCCAGACCGGATTCGCGACAAATAGCAGACTCGATACGGCTGCCGCCAGGGCGATCGAGATTTTGTGGCGCATGGATTCCCTCCTGTTTCGCATCCTTATTCGGAAGCTGCCCGACAACATCGAATGAAAATTACTAATAGCACGAACGCCGGTCTCGGTCTCTATGGACTATTACGAGGGGAAGGTGCCGAGCTCATGTAAACATGCAAACACCCATACTCCGATTTCGCCCCACGGCCCGGTGAAATGCGGTTAATCGGAGGTCTCGTGAAAAGACGTTAAACTACGCGCCAACTTTTGCCTCCGTCCCGTCCGCAGAAAGGGGATCATGCGGCAACCCTATGCGGCGATGGAGCGGGCGAACCCTGCGACTTGTCACGAAACACAATCAATATCCAATAATGTTCAGTATTTGGGCGGAATTTGCCGCTTGCTTCCTCTTGACCGCTTATGCCGGAACGAAGCTTTCGTTATACGGCGATGTCATTGCTGACAAGACCGGCCTCTCGGGAAACTGGGTGGGACTGGTCATGCTTGCCACCGCGACATCGTTGCCCGAGTTGATTACCGGGTTAAGCTCGGTCACGCTCGCATCGGCGCCGAACATCGCCGTGGGTAATGTGCTCGGTGCTTGCGTTTTAAATCTGATGATTCTGGTCGTGGTCGATTTCCTCCACCGTAAAGAATCGATTTATCGCCGCGCCAGCCAGGGCCATATTCTCTCCGCGGGTTTTGGAGTGGTCATGATCGGCCTGGTGGGGTTCAACGTTCTCCTCGGACAGCGAAACGGTTGGGCCATAGGGCATGTAGGCGTTTATATGCCTGTCATCGTTCTGATGTATTTGATCGCCGTGCGTTCGATTTTCCGTTACGAAAAGCA
>NZ_JBDIVO010000326.1:0-5008 GCF_039794385.1 Methylocaldum sp.
GGTCTCGTCGGTTGGTTCGCTTCCAACCCGGTCGCCGCCAATCTCTTGATGCTGCTGATCCTGTTCGGCGGAATCGGCAGCCTGATCGTCATGGACAAGGAGGTGTTTCCACGCTTTCTCCCCCACCAAATCGAAATCAAGGCGATCTATCCTGGTGCCGGGCCCTTGGAGATCGAGGAATCGGTGTGCATCCGCATCGAAGAGGCGGTTTACGATCTGCCGGGCGTCAAGCGGCTCAAGTCGGAGATCAGCGAGGGCGAATGTAGGGTGAATGTGGTGGTTCTGCCGGGTCACGACAAAGACCGGGTGATGAACGCCGTGCGCGGGCGGGTCCAGTCCATTCAGCGACTGCCGAAGACTCTCGAAAAGATCGAGGTGCAGCCGGCTTACCGGGAGGGCGACGACGGCGTCATCTGGGTGGCGCTGCACGGTCCCACCGATCCGCTCATCCTCAAGCGGCTCGGCGAACGTATCCAGGGCGATCTGGCGCGGTTACCCGGCGTCACCCGCGCCCTCAATTACTACGACGTGCCTTACGAAATCGCCATCGAGGTTTCTTCGGAACGGCTGCGGCAACACCGGTTGTCCCTGCACGATGTTGCCGACGCGGTCCGACGGACTTCGGTGGACCTGCCCGGCGGCATGGTGAAGAGCCCGGCCGGTGAACTGTTGCTGCGGGTCAAGGGCAAAGCCCGAGAGGGAGCTTCGATCGGGGATCTGGTGCTCAAAACCCATCCGGACGGCAGCCGGGTGCTGCTCCGCGACGTAGCCACCGTCACTGACGGCCTGGAAGAACGCCCCTCGGCATGGCGCCACAACGGCGAGACGGCTCAGGGCTGGGAAATCCACGCCGAGCATGACACGGTCGAGGTCGCCCGCCGGGTCAAGGCCTATGTGGAGGAGATGAGTGCCCGGCTGCCGGAACGGCTCTCGATGATTACCTGGTGGGACGATTCCCAAGCCTACGACGAGCGCATCCGGACTCTCATCGAGGACGGCCTCTGCGGTTTCGTTCTGGTGTGCGCCGTGCTGAGCCTATTTCTGCGATTCAAGGTGGCTTTGTGGGCCGGCGCGGGGATTCTCACCTCGGTGTTCGGCGCGCTCTGGCTGATGCCGATGCTGGGCATCTCGCTCAATATGCTGTCCCTGTTCGGTTTTCTGCTCGCCATGGGTATTCTGGTGGACGACGCCATCATCGTCGGGGAGGCGGTGCATAAGGAACAGACTCTAGACTCTAGGCCAGAGTCCCTAGGCCATAGGCTGAAGGCTCAAGAAGAGGCGCTAGGCTCTAGACCTCAGACGCTGGAAAATCAAGACCTAGAGTCTGGAGCCTATAGCCTCGCCTGTGCCATTCGCGGCGCGGAAAGCGTCGCCCAGCCGGTGATTCTGGCGGTGTTGACCACCCTGGTTGCCTTCCTGCCCGGCCTGTTCCTGCCCGGCTGGGCGGGGGAGATGATGCGGCCGATCTGCCTGGTGATGATTCTCACGCTGGTATTTTCTTTAATCGAGGCGCTATTGATCTTGCCTGCGCATTTGGCCGCTCCCTCAAGACCCGGCCCATATGTCTCTCGCTTGGAGAGATTGCGTATCAGGCTCAACCGCGGTTTGGAGGATTTCGTCCGGCGGATTTACGGACCCTTTCTGGAAAAAGCCTTGGCATGGCGCTATCTCACCGTTGCCGCTTTCGCCGTATTGCTGATGCTGGGCGCCGCGCTGGTGGCCGGCGGCCATATCCGGTTGTCGCTGCAGGCGGACGTCACCAAGGACAGTTTCTGGGTCAATCTGAAGTTACCGCAGGATGCGCCCTATAGTGAAACCCTCCGGGCGGCGGAAAAAGTGGAGCGGGCTTTGCTGGAGTTGCGGGATGAACTGGATCAGGCTGGAGGAAAAGGCAGAGAGAAAACAGCAGCACTATCTTCCTCAAGTCTCCAGCCTCAGGTCTCAAGCCTGGAGCCAGCCTCGGTAATCGTCGGTCTGGAGACGCTGGTGTGGGAGCACGGCGCCGGATTCTGGACCGAGCTTTCGCCGGAAGGACGGCAACGCATCGTGGTCGAGGATTTCATCCGGGAATGGCGCCGGCGCATCGGCGACATCGGGCGCGCGAAAATCGATTTTCTCTACAAGGAAGGCGATGTTCCCTACGATATCGAGCTCGACCTCGGGGCGCCCGATCCGTCGCTGCTGACCGCGGCGGCCGAACAGCTCAAGCGCAAACTGGCCGCATATCCCGGCGTGTACGACGTGGTGGACTCCGCCGAACCCGGCAAACCCGAGATCCGCCTTCGCCTGAAGCCCGAAGCGGAACGCTTGGGGCTGCGGCTGGAAGACGTCGCCGAGCAGACGCGGCACGGCTACTACGGCGACGAAGTTCATCGGCTGCAACGAGGGCGCAGCGAAGTCAAAGTCATGGTGCGCCTGCCCCGGAGCGAGCGGCAGTCCTTGGACGATCTGCATAATCTGCCGATCCGCCTGCCCAACGGAGCACAAGCGCCGCTTCGGACCCTCGCCGAGATCGACCTCGTGCCCGGCTACGCCAAGCTGGCCCGGCAGGATCGGCAGCGTGTGCTGAAAGTGCAAGCGCGGGTCGATCCCAAGTCGGCGGACCTCAATGCGATCTATGCCGATCTGGAAGCAGCGGAAATTCCCCGTTTGAAACAGCAGTTCCCGGGGCTGGACGTAGGCCTGGGCGAGGAGCGAATCGAGCAGGAGGCGTCCGTTCATGCTCTCGCTTTCTATACCCTGATCGCCCTGGTGGTGATCTACGCCCTGATCGCCGTGCCGTTCCGCTCCTATGTCATTCCGCTGATTTTTCTGCTGGCCGCGCCCGTCGCCTGGTGCGGCGCGGTTTTCGCCCACTGGCTGGCGGGTTTGCCTTTATCCATGGAATCCCTGGTGGGCATGATCGCCGCCAGCGGCGTGGTAGTGAACGACAGCCTGGTACTGCTCGACTACATCAAGGAACATGAGGCTACAGGCCCTAGGCTCGAGGCTCCAGGAGAAGACGGCGAGCAAGATTCGGCAATCGTTGCTTCCTGTAGCCTAGAGCCCAAAGCCCATAGCCTGGTCTTAGAAGCCTGCACCGTCCGCTTCCGCCCGATTCTGCTGGCGTTTCTCACGACCTTCGCCGGTTTTTTGCCGACCCTGTTGGAGACCAGCCAGCAAGCCCAATTTCTGGTCCCGATGACCTTGTCGCTGGCCGCCGGGCTGTTGTTCGGCATGGGGGCGAGCCTCGTGTTGACGCCGGTGTGTTACGCCATTTTTGGGCAGTCGCGGCAGGTTGCGGCCTCTAGCGCGGTTCCTACCGGGGTATAGCTGTGTCGGCAAAGGATTGCCGACCTACGAAAGGGCGTCGCTAAGTAGGTCGGCAATCCTTTGCCGACATGCGCTTATTCAGACAAAGCTTGACCCGAGGAGGGCCCGATGGTTTGCTTTCAGGCACGCTATCCAGGCCCGCGGGCCGCTTCAGTTAACGGGTTATCGAACGTCTTAGGGAATCCCATGAAGAAATTCATCAACACTGTCGAGAGTTTGCTGGATGAAAGCGGGCGCGGCTTTGCGCTGGCGCATGCCGATATCGTTCGCTTCAATCCGGAACCCCGCTATATGGTCCGCATCGCGCCGCGCGTACCGGGCAAGGTGGCGCTGATTTCGGGCGGCGGTTCCGGGCACGAGCCCTTGCACACCGGTTTCGTCGGTCTCGGCATGCTGGACGCGGCCTGTCCGGGACAGGTATTCACCTCGCCCACGCCCGATCAGATGCTGGCCGCCGCGGAGGCCACGGAAAACGGCGGCGGCGTATTGTTCATCGTCAAGAATTACGCCGGCGATGTCATGAATTTCGAGATCGCGGCGGAAATGCTCGACTGCCCCCACGAGACCGTACTGGTGCACGACGATGTGTCCATCCCCGAGCACCAGGGCATGGGCCGGCGCGGAGTGGCGGGCACGACTATCGTCGAAAAGATCGTCGGCGCGGCGGCGGAAGCCGGCATGGACCTGGCCGGCTGCAAGGCGCTGGGCGAGCGGGTGGTGCGGGCCACCGCATCCATGGGCGTGGCGCTGACCAGTTGTACCGTTCCGGCCCTGGGCAAGCCCACCTTCGAGATCGCCGACAATGAAATGGAAATGGGCGTGGGCATACACGGGGAGAAGGGCAGGGAGCGCATGGCTCTGGCGAGCGCTTCGGAAATCGTCGAGCACCTGACGCAAGCCATCGACGGCGAGCTGAAACCCGCCAAAGGCCAGCCGGCCCTGCTGCACGTCAACGGCTTCGGCGCGACGCCGCTGATGGAGCTTTATCTGGTCTACGATCTCGCTCGCCAGTTCTGGGATCAGCGCGGAGTGAGCATCGTCCGTTCGCTGGTCGGCAATTTCACCACGTCGCTGGACATGGCGGGCTGCTCCGTCACGCTGACTCTGCTGGACGAAGAGATGATCAGGTTGTGGGATGCGCCGGTACATACGGCGGCGTTGAGGTGGGGATGTTGAGAACGTTTTACTCCAAATCGCTTTCAATAAGGCATTCATTTTGTAGGAGGGGTAGAGCGAAGCGAAACCCATCGATGGTGGGGTAGGCCGCGAGGCCGTAACCCACCGAGCGGCCTCGAATCGGTGGGTTACGCTTCGCTAACCCACCCTACGATGAGTGTTCACTCGAATGCCGAATGGAATTAGGTCCTAATTGTGAAAAACGGCATCAAAATTACTGTATTGAGTTGGGATGCAAACCGATCATGGACAGATTGGGATGGTAAAGCACGCTACCAATTGGTGCCCCGGCTTGTGGAGTTTGGGCAGCAACCACGACTTGAAGCGAAGCGTCTGGCTCGCCGCATAATGGCCAGAGAGCTTGTATCTTTAACTCTTCCTTCTGACAAGGGCGTTGAGGGAATCCGGCACGTGCTCGAATCCCTGGGGGCAGAGGTAGAAATCAAGTGGCTATAAGCTGTAAGAAGGTTCCCGGGATACCTAACAAGCCGCGGAGGGGTCTACTGTGAGCTCTTCGCCA
>NZ_JBDIVO010000327.1:0-4989 GCF_039794385.1 Methylocaldum sp.
TTGTTATTGTGCATCGTGACAAAAACGGTTATGGAAAACCGAAGCTTTTTTCAGATCTGATTGCTTAGCAGCGATTCGGCGCTCAGTAAAATAATTTCGATTTCCTCGACGATCTCTTCCTGGCGCAGCGCGTTGCTCTTGCGGCGAAGATCCTGGATTTTGGTGTCCATCCGGCGCAAGGCGTTTTCCATATGCTCCAAGCGCTGACGGTTCTCCGCCATCAGCGAGGCGTAGAACAAGCCCGGGAGCTTGGCGAACAGGTAATGCTCGGTCAATTCGGCAAAAAACAGGGCCGGATCGAGATTTAGCCGTGGCGGATAAGCGAATACCGGTTCTTCGGCCGGCATTATCGGCAAAAGAACATGGGAAGCGACGCCGCCTTCGGAGTCGTGGGAAAGAACGCTCAATCGCTTCCACTGCGCCGACTCCGCCCATAGCCGATGTAACGTCGTCATCAACTCGTTCAGGACCGCGCGCACTTCCTCGGCAACATTGGGCCCATCCAGCCATGCTTCAAGGTCGCGGCGCGCTTGCAGCTTGCTCGCAAGTCGCCGCCCGACCACCACCAACCGCGGCCGAATCGGCGGCAATGCGGCCAAGGCAGCCATAATCGCCTCATTGAAATCGCCACAAAACCCGCGTTCCGATCCGATCAGTATAAGCACATGCGACTCGCCTTCCCTTTGCCTGACGCCGCTCCGAAAGGCCGGATGAAAAGCCAGGAAATCCGAGCTGGCGGCCTCGATACTCTGGATCAAACGCCGCTGATGCCCCATGAACCGATTGAACTTGCGAGTCTCGATCAACGCCAGCGTTTTCATGGCGGTCATAATGTCCGAGATCTCGTCCAGCCGCCGTAAACGGTGTTCGATTTCCGCTCGCCGACTCATCCGTTCAATTACCCGATCCGCTCAGGCGACGATCCAGCCATTGATGCCACTCTTCCCGGCTGGCCGACAAATCGATGGGAAAGCGCTGCAACCCATTTGCCAAGTCCTCCAGTTTTTGTCGAACCGAAACTGAATCCGGATTGTCGAGTCGCCCCGTGTTATACGCCATCATCCAAGCCAGCTGGAACTCCGGCGATAACGGTACCAACCGCTCTTGCTTCAAAACCTCGCGCAGCACCTGCCCGCGCCGAATTTTCTCTTCCATGGACGCCTCGAGCTTGGACCCGAACCGCGTGAACGTCTCGAGTTCCAGAAACTGTAGATAGTCGAGTTTCATGCGCGCAGCCTCTTCCTTGATGCGCGGATGCTGCGCACGTCCTCCGATGCGGGAAACCGACCGGGTGATATCGATGGCCGGAAGAAATCCGCTGCCGAATAAGCGACGATCCAGATAAATCTGGCCATCCGTGATCGAGATCAGATTGGTCGGGATGTAAGCGGCAATTTCCCCCTGCTCGGTTTCGACGATAGGCAAGGCGGTCATGCTGCCCCCGCCATGGGTCGGTGCAAGACAGGTCGAGCGCTCCAACAAGCGCGAGTGCAGAAAGAAAATATCGCCCGGATACGCTTCCCGGCCGGGCGGTCGGCGCAGCAGCAAGGACAGCTCGCGGTAGGCACGCGCATGGGTGGAAAGATCGTCATAGACAACCAAAGTGTCCCGGCCGTGCCACATCCAATGCTCGGCCACGGCACAGCCGGCAAACGGTGCCAGGTATTTCAACCCCGGGGAATCGCTGGCCTCCGCCACAACCACCGTGGTGTAGGCCAGCGCACCGTAGCGCCGCAACAAATCGATGGCGCTGATGGCATCGGACCGCTTCTGGCCAATAAGCACGTAAACGCACAATACGTCCTGATCGCGCTGGTTGAGCACGACGTCCAGCGCGAGTGACGTTTTTCCGACTCCGTTATCGCCGATGATCAATTGCCGCTGTCCGCGTCCCAGGGGAATCATGGCATCGATAATCTTGGTGCCCGTATAAAGCGGCCGATCGACGAAATCTCTCGCGATGATCGGCGGTGAAGAAACATCGAGCTCCCGGCATAGATTAAGCTCCGGGGCCGGCTGACCATCCAGAGGTTTCCCCAAAGGATCGATTACCCTGCCGACCAGGCCGTCGCCGACTCTCAGAGATAGGCGCTGCCCCGTGAGATAGACCGGCGACCCTGAGGCCAGGCGGACCGTTTGTTCCAGCAGAATCGCGCCCAGCCGCTGATTGCCGAGATGAAAAACCAAACCGCGGCTGCCGTCCTCGAACAACAAAAGCTCATCCATCGCAGCGGACGGCAAACCGCTGATCCAGGCGATGCCGTCGCCGACCGAGAGCACCCGCCCGTATTCTTCGAGGCGCAGACCGAATCGGTAGCGGTCGACTTCCTCGGTCAAACGTGCGAGTAACAAGCCGTTACGCAGCGTGGCGGGTAGAGACATCTTGGAAGAATTTCAGCTCGTCACGGAGATTGGCGGATAAGATCCAGGAACCGGCATGTATACGAACCCCCGCCAACAATGAGGGATCCTCTTTGAAGATCGGTTTGACCCCGGTTCCGGCGGTTTGTCCGATCGCTTCCGCTAAAGCCATTTGTCGATCCGGGTCCAGCGGATATGCGCTCGATACCTCGAGAGCATCGTCCGCCATCGCCGCCCTTAATTTTTCGAGCTCTGCTTTCGGCAGTTTCCTAAGATCGCTCAAAGCCATGGATATGAGCCTTGCTTCCAATTCCGCCGAAGCCAAGCGCTCCAGAAGCTTCACTGCAAATCGACTACCCAACTCGACCGCCTGCTGCTCCGTCGTCCGCATCCACTCTTGTCGTTCCCGTTCTTCTTGAGCTCGCTCCTTCGCGCGCCGATCCGATTGCTCCTCTGCGAGCTTCTCTAAAAGACGCTGGCGTTCCGCAGCGATCTCTTTCTCCAATTCGCTTCTCGCCAAGTCCTTTTCCTTTTCCCAATTCGCGATGTTGCGTTCGCAGGCCTCCTTGGCCGCCAGCGCCTCCAGACGCGCCTGATCCGCAAGTCTCAGCTGCTCCTCTATCTTCCGTTGACGGGCTTGGATGACATCTCTGACGGGGCGATAGAGAAAACGTCGAAGTATCCATACCAGAACGATGAAATTGACGAATTCCAGTACGAAGGTCGTCCAATCGAAGCTCATTAGACGGCCTTATCTCAGTAAATATTCCAGCAGCGGGTTGCGGAACAAAATGATCAATACCACGACCAGCACGTAGATAGCCAAAGATTCGATCATGGCAAGCCCGATAAATAGCGTGCGGGTAATCGCTTTCTCCGCCTCCGGCTGTCGTGCCAGTGCCTCGAGCGCTTGGGAAATCGCCTTGCCCATCGCGATACCCGGAGCCACTACGCCCAAACCGATGGCCAGCGCCGCGCCGACTGTGGACAAGACGACAAACCAAGTCATATCGCTCATGCATTACTCCTTCTCTTGTAGCTGCTGTGTTTGAAGCGCGCCGGCAATGTAAATCAGTGCCAGCATTCCGAAAATATACGCCTGCACGAGTGCTTCCACGATGTGCAACAAGAGCAAGGGTACGGGCGCCAAGAAACCGGCCACCAACAGTACCAAAAGCACCGCAAGTTCAATACTCATGATATTGCCGAATAAACGCACGGCTAGCGCGATTGTTCGGGAAATCTCGCTCAAAAGGTGAAACGGCAACATTAGCGGCGTGGGCGCGAGATAATGACGCAAATATCTCCAGCCGCTGGTTTTCACCCCGTACCAATGCACGGAAAAAAACACCAAAAACGCCAGAGCTGCCGTCTGGGACAAGTTGGCCGTGGGAGAACCGAGCCCCGGAATTAAACCGGCAAGGTTGGCTACTACAAGATAGATCCAGAGCGTGCCGATGAACGGCAGCAGTTCCACTCCGTGGGCGGGCGTCACCGCCTGAATAGCCTGCTCCATCAAGCCGATCACGCCTTCCAGCATCGCTTGCAGCCCGGACGGCTTATCGACGCTCAGTCTGCGGGTGGCAAGCCAGGAAAAAACGCCCAAAAAAAGCATCAACAACCATGTGGTGATTACAGTCGGGCCGATATGGACTGGACCGACATCGAACGACAATAATGCAATGAGCTCAGCTTGCTCCACAGTCAATGCTCGCGTACGAACAGATACACGTTAAAAATGCCGACAATCACCCCGATAATGATGAGACTGACCGTCCAATGAATGGAATAACCCTTGGATAGGCTATCCAGCCACCGCCCCAGATAAGCGCCCAAAATTACGGGTATGACCAGCAGCAGTGCCAACACGCCGAGAAAGGCCGTCTGGGATAATAGCGTCGAACGGTCCCGCTCGGCCTGCTCCATACGCTTCGCCTGCCGTTCGATCGAACGGCGCAATTTTTCCTGCTCATCCATATCATCGCCCCCGCTCGATTTCCAGCAAACGCTTCAGCATTTCCTCTTCCAACCGGCGCAGGCTTTGTTTAAGGCCCGCAAGTGTTTCTTCTTCTTTCAACAGTTGTTCCGTTAGCGCTTCGGTGATGCGATTGTAATCGGAATCGCGGATGTAGCGCCTGGTATTGATGAAAAGCTGATTATCGACGAAGTAGGCCAAGGCGCCCGGCAGCGCCAAATACTGCCAGGGCCCGCCCTCGCACCGGTAGCGGGCGAGACCGAACACAAGGGCGGTCATGAAGCGCTCGTGATGCGCACGCAACCCGAAGCTGCCGGTAGCGTCCTCTGCGACGAAGCTTTCCACGTCTTCGATACGCTCGAACTGATCGGAACTCTGTAAGTTCAGAATAAAGGTGCTCATGTTACCGGGGTATCTTCGATATTCCCGAAAACTTTGTAAACACGCGCTCCTGAACAATGGTCGAAATATGCGAAAAGCGCGGAGCGCGATTGTTTCATAGCTTTCTTAAAGCTCATCTTCTGTAAAATCCTTAGACTATGACCCTTTGATAAGGCGGCCTAGCAGCGAATCGGGTGGAAATAACAGCTATTTTCAAGGATGGAGCGCAACCAAAACGAGAAAGCCGCCGCCGAAACGCTAATTCATTGAGA
>NZ_JBDIVO010000328.1:0-4987 GCF_039794385.1 Methylocaldum sp.
TGCGCGAGGGCGATGCGGCCCATGCCGTGTTCAAGGCCGGGTCGGTCATACTGGGAGTCGCGGACTGAGCCCGCGTAGGCCGGGATAAGCTTGTCCTGAGCCGAGACGAACGGCTCGATCCGGCCTAGTTCTTTTTCTACGGGTTCCCAAGCTTTCGGGCTTGGGAACCCGGTCTTGCAAGCTCTTGCTTGCTGTCGTTCGGGAAGCGGGGGCTTCCAGGGTAGCGTTCCCAATCCGGAGATTGGGGACGAGAGAAAATTCCGCTTGCAATTATTTTATATTTCTATAATCTTTGAACCATGGAACTCAAATCAGTCGTCACCGCCCTCGCAGCGCTCGCCCAGGAATCCCGCCTGGCCATCTTCCGCCTGTTGGTGCAAACCGGGCCGGAAGGCTTGTCCGCCGGGAAGATCAGCGAGACGCTGGGCATTCCGCCCTCTTCGCTCTCCTTCCACATGAAGGAACTCGCCCACGCCGATCTCGTTTCGTCCCGGCAGGAAAGCCGCTACGTCATCTATTCGGCCAATTTCCGGACCATGAACGAGCTGCTCGGCTTTCTGACCGAAAACTGCTGCAGCGGCAAGCCCTGCAAGCCGACCGCCACATCCGATTGCGCCGGCATCGAGGAAACCCAGGCATGACCGACAAAACCTTTACCGTACTTTTCCTGTGCACCGGCAACTCGGCGCGCAGCATCATGGCGGAAGCCTTATTGAACCAATTGGCCAGGGCCGTTTCCGCGCCTTCAGCGCGGGCAGCCACCCGGCGGGAACGGTCAACCCGTTTGCCCTGGAAAGGCTGGCAAAAAAAGGAATTCCCGCCACTGGCGCACGGAGCAAACACTGGAACGAATTCGCGCAAGCCGACGCGCCGGATTTGGATTTCGGCATCACCGTTTGCGATAACGCAGCGGGCGAAGTTTGCCCGGCCTGGCCCGGACAGCCGATCACGGCCCATTGGGGCGTGCCCGATCCCGCGGCGGTCACCGGTTCCGATGACGAAAAGCGCCTGGCTTTCGCGAAAGCCTTCGC
Organism: Methylocaldum sp.; assembly: GCF_039794385.1. Classification (NCBI taxonomy): domain Bacteria; kingdom Pseudomonadati; phylum Pseudomonadota; class Gammaproteobacteria; order Methylococcales; family Methylococcaceae; genus Methylocaldum; species Methylocaldum sp. The sequence continues at coordinate 1,032 of NZ_JBDIVO010000328.1, forward strand.
CGTTCTTCATCGGCGCGTCACCTTGTTCGCGAGCCTTAATCCCGCGAGTTTGGAACGGCTCGCGCTGGAGCAAAAAGTCCGCGAGATCGGACGTGTCGATATACCGCAACATGGCGAATAGCCTTTTCACTTCCCACCTCATCACTTGCATAAGAGGAAATCCCATGAAAAAGCTCGAAATCTACGATCCCGCTCTATGCTGCGGCACGGGCGTGTGCGGGGTTGAGGTCGACCCCGTTCTCGCGCAATTCGCCGCCGATGTGCAGTGGCTGTCGGAACAAGGCGTCGAGGTCGCCCGCCATAACCTTTCCCAGGCCCCGCAAGCGTTCGCGGCGAACCCGGTTGTGAAGGCCTCGCTGGAGAAGGAAGGTAACGAATGCCTGCCTCTGCTTCTGGTGGACGGCCAAATCGGCAGCAAGGGCAGATATCCGGCCCGAGCGGAACTGGCGTCTCTGGCAGGACTGAACATCGAAACGCCTGCGCCCAGCATTTATACGGACGCCGTCGCCGAACTCGTAGCGATCGGCACCGCGATTGCCGCCAACTGCGAGCCCTGTTTCAAATATCACTTTCAGCAGGCGAAGAAGCTGGGGGTCTCGCGCGATGACATGATGCGCGCCGTGAAAACCGCCCAGAGCGTGAAGGAGACCCCCGCAAGGGCGATGCTGCAACTGGCCCATCGTTTTCTCGAAGGAGACCCGGTCGAACACCCGGTTGTGCAGAGTTGCTGCGGCTAAGGTGCCGCGATCGACGACTGTGCGGTTCTTCGAACTGCTCCCGCGCTCCTGTTCTCATCGGCAAGGGCGACGCGGGCAAGACTATCCTCGCCGTCGGTGCAACAACGGGCACTGGCCGAGATGTCGGCAGAGCCGCCGTTACGTGAAGTTGAAACCGCAAGATTGATGTCCGCGAAACCTGAGTAACCTATCGGAGCATTTGCCATGAAAAGATTCCATGTCCATATCGCCGTCGACGATCTCGAAAAGAACATCCGTTTCTACAGCGCCTTGTTCCAGACCGAGCCCAGCGTCCTGAAAGACGACTACGCCAAGTGGATGCTGGACGATCCCCGCATCAACTTCGCCATTTCCGCGCGGGGAAGCCGGCTCGGCCTGGATCACCTGGGGCTCCAGGTCGAATCCGGCGAGGAGCTGGAAGATGTCAACCGCGGCCTGAGCGACGCCGCCCTGCCGGTCGAGGCGCAAAAACAAGCCGCCTGCTGCTACGCCCAGTCCGACAAATACTGGACCGTCGATCCCCAAGGTATCGCCTGGGAGGCCTTTCACTCGCTGAGCAGCATACCGACCTTCGGCAAAGACACGGCCATACAGATCAAATCCGCCTCGAGCTGCTGCCAACCCGCCGAATGAGGAATCCTTCCGTGAACCCGCGTCCGCTCAACGTTCTCGTACTCTGCACCGGCAATTCCTGCCGCAGCATCCTGGGCGAGGCCCTGATCAACCGGCTGGGCGCGGGACGTTTTCGTGCCTTCAGCGCCGGCAGCCATCCGACCGGCCGGGTCAACCCGCACGCCCTGGCGACGCTGGCTCGCCACGGCCTGCCGACCGAAGGCTATGCCAGCAAGTCTTGGGACGCACTCGAAGACACGCCGATCGACATCCTGATCACGGTCTGCGATTCGGCGGCGGGGGAAGCCTGCCCGGTTTACCTGGGATCGGCCGTTCGCGGGCACTGGGGCTTGCCGGACCCGGCCCACGTCACCGGCAGTCCCGAGACCATCGAAGCCGCTTTCGAAGCGACCTACACGGCCCTCGAAAAACGTATCCGCCGACTGCTGGCGCTGCCGGTGGAAAGGATCTCCCGGTCGGAACTGGCCGAGGCGCTTAACCGCATCGGAACGGAAACCCTTTGACCTGCTTGCGAAAGCTACCGCCATGAACAAACCGAAATTCCGAAATACAACCCGAAGCGTCCGTCCCTCTGATCGCGGACCGGGCGAAAAAGCCAAAGGCATGAGCCTGTTCGACCGCTATCTGACGGTTTGGGTATTCCTCTGCATCGTCGCCGGCATAGGGCTGGGGCATCTTTTCCCCGCAGCGTTCCAAACCGTGGGACGGCTGGAAATGGCGAAGATCAATTTGCCGGTTGCGGTGCTGATCTGGCTGATGATCATCCCCATGCTGGTCAAGGTGGACCTCAAGGCGCTGAAAGGAGTCGTGAAGCACTGGCGCGGGGTGGGCGTGACCCTGTTCGTCAACTGGGGCGTGAAACCGTTTTCCATGGCGCTCCTGGGCTGGCTTTTCATTGGTCAGTTGTTCCGGCCCTGGCTGCCGGCGGATCAGATCGATTCCTACATCGCCGGGCTGATCCTCCTGGCCGCAGCGCCGTGCACGGCCATGGTGTTCGTCTGGAGTCATTTGTCGCGCGGCGAGCCCCATTACACCCTGTCCCAGGTGGCGCTCAACGACATCATCATGATTTTCGCCTTCGCGCCCATCGTCGGCTTGCTGTTGGGGCTGTCGGCGATCACCGTGCCCTGGGACACGCTGCTCCTGTCGGTGCTGCTGTACATCGTCGTACCCCTGATCCTGGCCAACCTCTTGCGTATGGCGGTTCTGCGCCACGGGGACGGATACGCCCGTCTGGACCGGCTGCTGAAAGTACTGCACCCTGTCTCGCTGACGGCGCTATTGGCCACCCTGGTGCTGCTGTTCGGTTTCCAGGGCGAGCAGATCCTGACTCAACCGATTGTGATCCTGCTCCTGGCCGTACCCATCCTGATCCAGGTGTTTTTCAACTCGGGACTGGCTTACCTCCTGAACCGGGCCGTACGCTCGCCCCATTGCGTGGCGGGTCCTTCGGCGCTGATCGGCGCCAGCAACTTCTTCGAGCTGGCCGTGGCCACCGCCATCGCCCTGTTCGGCTTCGAATCCGGCGCGGCACTCGCAACAGTGGTCGGCGTCTTGATCGAAGTGCCGGTGATGCTGCTCGCCGTCGGCGTGGTCAACCGCAGCCGCGCCTGGTACGAACGCCGCACGGGCGTGCCGGGCTACGAAGAATGCTGTCCGGCGCATCTGAAAACCGGGCATTGACGAATTGACTGGAGATCGTGTCATGCAAGGCCGTAATCGAAGACTTTGGGCATTTGCCGGGATCGTTCTCGCTCTTGGATTACCCACAGTGGTGCCGGCACAGACGGCAAGTCCGGAACGCGTGGAGGAAATCTCGAAACGCGGGGCCGAGGTCATGCCCTTCGACCTCAAGCAAACCCAGCACGTTTTTACCAAGACCGAAACGGGAGGGGTGCAGCAAGTCGTCGTCCGGGACCCGGCCAATGCCGGGCAGATCAAACTCATCCGGCAGCACCTGACGAAGATTTCCGAGGAATTCGCCCGCGGCGATTTTTCCGATCCTGCTCGCATCCATGGTGAAAACATGCCGGGCCTCGCCGAGCTGAAAAACGCCCAACCGGGAACATTGCACGTGGAATACCGCGAACTCCCGAATGGAGCGGAGATCGTTTATTCATCCGGCGATCCCGCTCTGATCGCCGCCGTACACCGATGGTTCGACGCCCAGCTCGCCGAGCACGGCTCGGATGCCATGCCGGGACATCCTCACGGCACCATGCATCCCATGCATGATAACTAGCGGGATTGCTGGGATTCCTTCGTCATCCCAGCCTACTTTCGATACATGGCATTTGTAGGTCGGCAATCCTTTGCCGACGATGCCATGCGCCGCCCTGGGATGTTCGGCAAGGCCTCCTGACCACATTGGCACCCCCTGTTCGCAGCATTCATAGGTCGGCAATCCTTTGCCGACAACTACGCTCGCAAGCCTGCTACGTCGGGAAAGGATTCCCGACCTACTTGGCGGCACAGGTTGGTATGTCGGCAACCCCTTGCCGACGATTCCACGTGCCGACTCCTTGTGTTCGGCAAGGATTACTGACCTACTCGGTGACGCCAGTTCGTAGATCGAGCGCCGGAACT
>NZ_JBDIVO010000329.1:0-4987 GCF_039794385.1 Methylocaldum sp.
CGCGCCCAGCAACGCTCCGCCTACCGCGCCGTATCCGCAACCCGCTCCCGCCGACATCGGCCCCGTACCCCGGGTTGCGCACCCGTTAAACCCCGCGATGCTTAATATGCAAACCGTAACCAGGGTTTTCCGGTTCAGTTGCGTAGAAAAACGTTTCATTTGCCCCCCAGATTAGCTACTTTGAAAGTTTAATGCTCATAGCGAATGCCGCATCCTTCCCATCGCCCAATTTGGCGCCCGGAATCTGAATCTCGCCGGTCATTTGGTCAGGCGAGCCGCTGAGGCTGAATTCCTCCTTGCCTTCCGCGACGATCAAGGGATTGCGGGCCTTGCCTTGCAGGCTACAGCTCTTCTGCTGGCAGAGAAATTCGCCGTCGTCGACCAGAGAGCGCTGTTTCGTGCCGACGGTGAGAATGCTGTCCTGCAACTTGCCGTCACCCTCCACGAACATGAGCAGCTTGCCGCGCCGGACATCGTCCTTGCTTAACGCGATCTCGACCTCGTAGGTTTTGAATGCGCCGGGCGCCTTGGAGCTGAGCACCAGCTCGGAACCGAAATCGGCCAGGCTTCCAGAACCGGACTCGAAAAACGCCTCCCAGAAAGATTTCAAATCATCCGCACCGCTATCGGATTGGCCCGTCCCGAATACATGGAATACCGCGTTCTGGAAATTCAGTTTGCGTGCATCCGCCAGCTTGCGAGCGTCTTCCGGCTTCGCGCCGGCGCTGTCGATCAGATCCGATTTTTCCAGCAGGTCGCTGTAAACGACCACTCGAATCATGCCGTCGCGGGTATCGAATCGGGCCAGGTCGTTTTCCAGCGCGCGCACGACTTGTTTTTTCTCCGGCGTGCCGACGAACTCACGGTCGCTTTCCGCCAGAAGTTTTTCGAGTGCGCCGCCCATCTGTCCCCTGAAGATCGCCTGCTGCTCCTTCAGCTGTTTGGCCGGATCGGCCTTGGTGATTTTGTCCAGCCAGCCGCCGGCTTGCTGCTTCTTGGCGAGTTCCCCCGGCGGATAATCCGGAAAACAGGCCTTCCAGAGTTCCTGCGCGGTGCCGGATTCGGTCGCCAGCTTGACCAGGGTGACGGGCTCCGAAGGCACCAAATTTGCCGAAAGCTTGGCGATCAACTGCTTGGCCCACTGTATTTCGCCTTTCACCAACATCTGATCGTCGACATAGACCAAGGTTTGGCGGGCGCTCTTCATGTCGCAGAACTGGTCGATCTTGAAGCTCTCCACACCGCCGATCGCCCAGACGCTCGAATGGGCCGCGGAAAACAGCAGGCCGGCGGCAAGCAAGGTCTTACGGGTCCCCTTCGTCATGCGGCTTCTCCCAGTTGATTCCTGAAGCTGAATTCCACGGATTCTTGCCGGAAAGCTTCCAGATCCATGAGTTGACCGCCTTTGTTGAATTGCAGCCCGGGATTTTCGACTGCCGCCAGATCGCCCAGGGCAGAGCGGTAGGTCCTGATCAGGCGAGTGGCCAGACGGTCCGCATTCGATTCGATCTTATTGGTCTTTTCCGCAACCATTGCCAGCAAGTCCGCCAGCGGTTTGCCTTCCATTTCGTGCGCGTGGGCGCTGTTCTTGAGGTCCTTGATTTCGTTTTCGAGCTTGGAACGGAGCTGAAAGATTTCCGTATCCACTTTCCGCCGTAACGGCTCGAAGATCTTCTTGGCCTTCTTCAGCTCGCGCAGCTTCTCCGTGAAGTTCGGGTTTTCGTCATGTACCGCATAAGCAATGGCGGCGCCGACGAACCAGACGAACAGGTTGATCACCATGGAAACCGTCACGACCTGGCCGGTATTGATGTTCACGCCCACGTCGCCGCCGAGCGCCCCGCTACCGACCGATGCCATCTGGCTGGCAAGGCTGGTGACCCACAAATAGCGCGCCCCGCCGACCCCGCCAAACGCAAACAATAAGACCGTCGTCACGATGACGAGGACCCGTACATTGCGGCTCCGCTTCGCGAGTTCCACGAAATCGCCGAAAAAATGATGGTGTCCCTTCAGCATCGCGCCGTGATAATGCGCCGCCACGGCCACCGCCAGCGCGACCAGGATCGTGGCGCCCGCTGCCATCAATGGAATTTCGGTAAAATTCAGAAACGTCTCGTAGTTGACCATCCACTCGGCCGCGCCGACCCCCAGCATCAGCACCGCATAAGCCCACAGGGGAAAATCCTTCGCCTCCCGCTGTCCTTCGGCACGACGCATCGCTTCGTATTCTTCCTTCACCTTGACGAAGTTCTTCTCCGCATCGGCGTAATTGGACTGCGACTCGTACTTCTCGGTAATGCGTGCCTGCGCCTGTTCGGATTCCTGCTGTTTTTCGGCGATATCCCGGTCGATGTTCTGCAGAGCCTGAATCTTCGGTAATTGGGGATGAATTGCGGTATCGAACGTCCCCTTCAACTGGAAAAAGCGATCGCGCAGTTCCGCCACCGGATCGACACAGGCCGACAACATACCGCTGGTCAAGCCGAATTCGTTCAGCCGCAAGGGATTCTTGCTCTGCGACTCCCGCTCCGCGGTATCGTCGATGCGCGCGCGGAAAGACGCGTCGGTGCTCGGCCATGAAGACGCCATCAAGGCATCGAAAGCGGTCTGCACCGGTTCGGGTATTCGTGGCTTGGGCGTATATTCAGCCATCGTGGATCAGCTCCTCTTTGTGTTCATGCGGTCGGAAAAAGGTGAAATCAGGAAGACGGCAGGACGTGCACGGTCTCGGCCGGAATGATCGTCACAACGCGCGGCGATGGTTCCAGTACATTGGCTGTGTCGGCTGGCTTGGGCTGCGCGGTTTGCGGAGCCTCGGGCCGGGTGACGATATTCGGCTTCGGCTTAAGCACGACCAACTCCTTTTTTCCGGTGTCGTGATGCACTACGGGCGTTTTCGGCTTCACCGTGGCTTCCTGATGGTTATTCAGCCATTGCGCGTTGCGTGGAAACTGTTCAATGGCCACATAGTTGGCCTCTTCGAAACGCGACAGCATGAACTCGACGCGGCGGTTGAGCGCCCGTCCCTGATCGGTGCCGTTGGTGGCTATGGGCTGGGTCTCGCCGATGCCGACGGTGGCCATTTGCTCGAGATTGACGCCGCGTCGCGCCAGTTCGCGCATGACCGCGGCGGCTCGGCTGATGGAAAGGTTGTAGTTGTATTCGTCGGTGCCGATGCTATCGGTATGGCCGAGGATGACCAGACTGGTATCGGGCATGTCTCGATTCATCTGTTCGGCCAGCACGTCGAGCACCGAACCGGCGTCGGGCCGAACGGCGGCGCTTCCGAAGTCGAAAAAGGTGCGTTCCGGATAATGGAAGCGAATGACCGGCACCGGGTAGTCGGCTCCCGGCACCTTGCCGACCGCAATCTGGCTTTCGGTGACTCGCGGGGATTGGGCGCCGAATTCACGCGACAGCCGGGCGAGGCGCTGGACGCGAAACTGATGCTCCTTGCCGATGGTCTCAGGTAGTGCCTGTAGATTAAGCGGGGTTACTATTCCGGCATTGCGGGGCGGGAGAAGATATTGGGACTGAGCGTAACTCTGGCTCGGCTGTACCTGGCAACCCGCTGCAAGAACGACTACCGAGATAATCGCAACTGCCGCTCCGATTTTCGCGCCCCCATGCTCTAGAAGCATTCTCCAAAAAGTCGGCATTTTGTAACTCCACGCATTGCCAAAAATATTTTTCGCATACTTACACCAAAGACTGACGGCATTCGGTACCTAACGCTTGGCTCATTGGGATAAATGACAGCGGAATGTAAAGATGAATGAGCGTTAGGCATACCAGCATGTCGTCAAACACCTACCGATCGCCGACCACTCGAAATGGCCGCAAGTACAGGATGCAAAAGGGGTTGCAGCGTTCGGTCACCAAAAAAGAGTAGGTAGTGATTTTTTGACGATCGAGAGCCCGAATAGCACCGCGTTTCGGGCGAAGCGTAATGACATCATCCGCTGTTAGATAGCCGAGGTCTGGTGCACGGCTAACTGGGCGTTGTGGAAGCCTAGCTGGAATTCCGTCGGTGAGACCACCCGACACGACAATCAGGTCAAATCTCCGTGGCCAATTGGAGTCTGTATCTAGAAAACGCGCATCACCGAACCGCCCTGCGAGTAGCTGATAATGTCCGGGGCGCGCCTGGTCGAAAGCTTCAATCGGTCGAAAACGTTTAGTCGAAGCTGACATGCCGACTCTCAGACCTCAATTGGGTCGGAACGAGAAAATGCGTTCGCGAGGGTTAGTCTCGCCAAGGCTAGCCGTTTCATTCGACAAGCTATCGTGGAGATCCAGATCGAGCATCCCTTGGCTAAGGGGGAGTGGAGGACGTCAGGGAACTTATCCGGCGCTGACTGGATATGACGGAGGACATCCGTGATGCCCCGCTCGTTGATCCGGATATCGAAAAACTCTTGAGAGACTAAACGGCAGAACGCATCTTTGACCGAATCTAATGAGAAAGCGCATCGGTCCAGCTGGCGCTCGATCGAAATTTGACGATTGCTCATAGAAACTATTGGCTGAAATAGTGTGATCGACGTGATCGATCCGATGCGTGGGCGTGTTCGAAAACGAAAGGATCCGCAGCCAGGTGTTCGGTAGTCGTATTCGCAGTCGCGGCTTCGGCGACTGGACGCGTTAAACAATTAGTGACGGATTTCGATAGCGCGGCAATCGAATGTTGCAGCACACTAGTGGCCAGGGTAGCGACGGACGTTGGAAAGACATTCTTCTTATTCATTAGTCAAGCCTCCCATAGCACGAACTTGTCGCATTACGGCGACAGTTCGCGACAGTATATAAACGACCTGTTGCAAGCACAAGAAACTGTAAAACATTGATGGTTGCATGCGGCTTGTCATCATTTAGTAATGACACCGTAAATTAATCGTCAACGATATGTAACAGTGCTCGCCTATCGTCACGCTCTCAAGCATCTGGTTGGGCTAAAGCTACGAGCAGTGTAATGATGAGCGAC
>NZ_JBDIVO010000330.1:0-4982 GCF_039794385.1 Methylocaldum sp.
CAAAGCGCGGTCCCATCTGCACCGGTTACAGAAACGGCCCGAGCGCATCAGGCGCTATTTCAAACACCCGAACATAACCTATGCGGCCGCGGCCGGATGATTCTGATTTAATTGCCGGGACAATAACAGATTGCCGGGAGCGATACTCTCACGATCACGAGGTATTGAAAGCAGGCCCTGCGTCGCTATCGATATTTGGGGTACCGTCAGCCTGCCGTGCCGTATAAGTTTTCCGCACATTGGCCATGTCCGACTGATTGGCGCGGGGTGTTTGTCCTCGATTACCGGCGGTTCGGCGGCCATAGTGTTGGCTGGCTGTGTTATCGGTTGCGTGCCCCATCAATGCCGCAATTTCGGTTAACGAGAGTCCTGCACATTTGGTATTGGCGGCAAACTGATGGCGAGCGGAATACAGCGTGATGTGCTGTTGCCGCTTTGGCCATAGGCATCGCGTCACGCGAAAAAGGCGGTCACCGCACTGTTTTTGCAGCTGTCCAAAATCAGCAAAATCCTGAATTCGGCTGATAAAGGCCGCGATGATGTTTTTTTGCTCTGGTGTTAGGGTGTCAAGATGCAGCCGTCGGGCGGGGCCGTGGGCGCGACCATTCGTGGCCTTGGCGTTTTTGACTATTAAGGTATCGCCGTCAAGTCGAGCAAATTGCCATTCGCAGGGCCGGAGCCCTGTGGCGATCCCGGCCACTAACCAAGCGGCGATCAACTGATCGTGGCGACCATTCCCTTCGCAGAGTTTCCCTACAAGTTTACGCAGATCACGATCTGTAAGCTTTTTCAGTTTTTTGGCTGAAGTATTTTGACTCCGATGCGTACAGCCTTGATTGATTACTTGGCTCAGTTGTAGCGCCAAAGCCGTAAAACCCTGATCCATAAAAAAGTAGACAAGGGCCGATTTGTACTGGCGCCAAGTGGCCTTGGCGAACTCCTCCCGACGATTAATAAGCCAATCGTAAAAAGCCTCCGGATGCGCGCGCCAGCATTTGCCGTGCTCGTGCTTAAATCGGCGGATCAGTTGTTCCGCGCGATTCTGGTACGCTCGATTAGTACTGGGTGTACGGGTCGGTAATGAGCTTGGCATCAGGAGCGATTCCTAGGTAGTCAGTTAAATATTGAGTATGGTCGATTTCCGATAAACCGATTGAGGTTGCCCTGAGCGCCGCCTGATCGCTTGCTTTACCGCTCCGGCGTAGTGCTGATAGTTACTTTGATGACCGGCGCTACAAACCGCTGTGAGCCGCTGTGAGCCGAGGCGATCCGAGGTGAGGTGAGGTGAGATAGGGTAGGTTGATGCATCCCGTTGACGTCAATAGCCATTCGGTTTCCTCCAGTTCGCGTATCAGCGCAGCGTAGTGACTGCGATGGCGACGCTGTTCGGCGAGATCGCCTTCGCTCAGTTTGTCGGCGGGCAAATTCGGTTGATATTCGAACTCCACCAGCGTTCGGTACAGATCGGCACCATTTCGTGGAAAGGTCTCAGGGAACGGACTTCTCTGAGGTTTAAAGGCAACAGTCATGGTATTAGTGATGGCGCAACACACGCCTAACCGAGCCGGTCGACGGACGGCATTTCGTCAAGCGAATGAGTTTAGGGTCCTGAGAGAACCAACCAGACTTCGCGGGAATACCAGACCTCCCCAGTCGTTCGTCGTTCCATTATCGAGCGGGCGGTACTCGGTTCGGCTTGCTTGGCTTGTAAATAGGTCATCCCTGACCTCAAGAGCTCAATCCATAACCCGGCTGGCGCCGGTGGCCCGATAGCCCCGGTACTGCGACTCGGCCGTGAGTTTGGCTGTTTGATCGCTGTTGACCGGCACCGTGACGATGACGCGTAGCGTCGCGTTCGGACCTGCACTCGGGGCCTGACGTTGGAGGGATACGTTGAAGCGGTATTGTCGGATTGTCATCGCGCATCTCCTTTCGAAACGGGGCACGTTGCGGGGAATCGAACGAGGCTCCGTCGACGCGACGGTCGCCCGGTGTCGACGGAAGGAAGCCTAATCCACAGGTGCGACATCCAATGTCCAATGAATGCGAATCAAACGGTTCGGGATTCGAGAGGTATTGTAGCGGTTGGGACTCGGAAGCATGAGCGGGCAGGGCAGTGGCCGGTGGGTTGGACATGGTTTGTCGCAGGTCCCGGTTATTCTGGCCGCGTTCTCCACTTCCGCGAGGTGAGTCTCGATGATCCGACGCCGTTCCGCTGCCGCCCATTCAACCCTCCCCGCCGATTCGGCCTCCGATATTCGCGATTGCAGCGCCGCCTGGTGTCTGCGCCTCCTGATCGATTTCGAACTGGATCGGTGTTTCACCCGGGCTTCGTTCTTTGGGGATGAGAAGACTATCCTCGAGGCGCTTGGGCTTGGTAGCTTGGTCGGCAAACTCGACGAACTGCCGGCGGCGGCTCTCCGCAAGCATCTTGTACAGCGTTATCGAAAACTGGCGCCGCGGCTTGAGGCTTGGCCGCCGGTGATTTCCCGCAACCTCGCGCTGCTGCACGATACGCTGCCACTGAATCCGGCCGAGGAACGGATTCTCGTCTTCACCGTACTGATGCACTATGCTAAGTCGCTGTATAAGACGACCGAATTGTTCGGGGATGAGCTCACGACGCGGGACGCGCTCGAGCTTTTGGCCCGGATTCTCCAGTTGTCCTTCGGGGAGGTTCAGAAGGCGCTGGCCCCGGAGGCGCTGTTGCCGTCGCTCGGCCTGGTGAGGGTCGATGCCCGAAATACCTATGCACTCCCCGGAAAGCTCGATCTCATGCCGGGATTGGCCGATTTTCTGCTGATTGAGCAAGCCGAGCCCGACGCCTTGTTGAATCGATTCTGTGAACGGGCGGCCCCACCGACATTGCGCCGCGCCGATTTTGCCCACTGCGACGAAGACTATCGCCTCTGCTTCTCGTACCTCCAGGCGGTACTGGAAAAGCGCACGGCCGGGGTGAATATCCTGCTCTACGGCCAGTCAGGCACCGGCAAGACCGAGTTCGTGCGCACTGTGGCGGAGGACTTGGCGGTGCCGCTCTATGAAGTGAAAATCGCGGACGAGGACGATGGCGAGCCCTTAACGGGCGCCCGACGCCTTTCCGCCTATCAGCTTGCGCAACGCCTCCTCGGGCGGCAAGACAAAAGCCTGCTGCTCTTCGATGAAATCGAGGACGTGTTTCCGCAGACCACAGGCTGGTTTGGCCCCAGCCGCGCGGATCTGCGGCACAAGGCGTGGATGAACCGGGTGTCGGAGAGTAACACCGTGCCGGCGATCTGGGTGAGCAATGCGATTGAACAGATCGATCCCGCCTATCTTCGCCGCTTCGATCTCATCCTGGAATTCACGCCGCCCCCGCAGTCGGTGCGGCAACGCATGATCGAGCGTCATTTGATCGATATTCCCCTGCGCCGCGAATGTGTCGAACGTCTGGCCTCGTGCGAGCGCCTGGCGCCGGCCTATATCGAACGCGCCGTGAAAGTGGTCCGGCACCTGCCGGCCGATGCCACGCTGCAGATCGAGCGGTCCTTCGAACGAGTGCTCGCCAATACCCTCCAGGTCATAGGTTACGCAGCGCCACTCTCGACCTGCGAACCGCGGCTCGAATCCCTGAACTACCGTTTGGACTGGCTCAATCCGGATCGCGATCTCGCATCGATCCTTGAAGGGCTCAAACGCCATCGGCAGGGTCGACTCTGTTTTTACGGTCCCCCCGGCACCGGTAAGAGTGCTCTGGCGCAGCACATCGCCAAGGTCGTGGATCGCCCGTTGCGGCTCAAACGGGCTTCTGACCTCTTGTCGCCCTATCTCGGCGAGACCGAGCAGCGGATTGCCCAGCTGTTCCGGGAGGCCGCCCAGGATCAGGCGGTGTTGGTGATCGACGAGGCCGACAGTTTTCTTCGCGATCGGGCCAGCGCTCAGCGTGCCTGGGAGGTCACCCAGGTCAATGAGCTGTTGGTGCAGATCGAACACTTTACGGGAATCCTCATCATGTCCACCAATCTGGTGGAGACGCTCGATGGTGCGAGCCTTCGCCGTTTCGACTTCAAGATCCGCTTCGACTATCTGACACCCGACCAGGTCCTTGGCCTGTTTGCGGATCTCCTGGCCAAAACGGGGGCTGATGATCGGGATGTGCCGGAAGGCATCCGGACGGCGCTCCGGGCGCTCTATAATCTGACGCCGGGAGACTTTGCCAATGTGTTTTGGCAGGTGCGGCTGACCGGCGGGGCGTCGGGTGCCGAGGCACTGCTCGAACGGCTGGCAGCGGAAAGCCGAATGAAGCCGGGAGCGAAGGCGCGGGCCATCGGGTTTGTGACGAGTTGATCGACCAGCCCACTTCCGGGGCGCTCAGTTCCGGGTGGGCAGCTTGTCAAGCAACGAACCACGAGTGTCCGCATTTGTGAGCTCGTGCCTGACGGCTTGAAGCGGGAAGCCTTGCTGCACGATGCCGCGGAAGCCTATCTCGGTGATCTGGTCAAGCCGCTCAAGGCGCTGCTGCCGGAGTTCGTGGCCATCGAGCATCAGATGATGGCGGCGATCGCCCGTGCCCTTGGACTTGGCGATTGGACCTACGCCGACATCAAGCGCGCCGACCGCATCGCGCTCGCGACCGAAAAACGCAACCTGATGCCGTACTCGGTCGACCCCGGAGTGAGCTGTGACGCGCGGCTCAGCCTTGAGTCGGCCCTTGCAGCCTATGGACCCAAGAGAAGCCAATCTGGCGTTTCTCGAGACCAACGCGCCATGGTTTGAGCGTTGCGAGTGCGCCGGTTGTCGTCCGCGGACGGTCGTTCGAGATCGGTCCACGGCCGTTCACCATCCGGGCCGTGTAGGCCGCCTATACTTAAATTGGGCTGGGGCGGCGCTCGACGACAACAGGTGATGCGAGTCGGACAGCAAGCCGGCCCTGAAGGTAACGAAAAAGGAAAGGAGCAGTCATTGGATCACATGATGACACCGGAAGAAGCGGTTCTGTATCA
>NZ_JBDIVO010000331.1:0-4972 GCF_039794385.1 Methylocaldum sp.
AAGGACTTTGTGGGAAGGGGCGTCCTGGCGCTCCAATCGCAAACGGTCATCCCAGGAGCGCCGGGATGACCCTTCCAATCGCAAACGGTCATCCCAGGAGCGCCGGGATGACCCTTCCAATCGCAAACGGTCATCCCAGGAGCGCTGGGATGACCCTTCCAATCGCAAACGGCCTGGCCGGGAGCGCCGGCCAGGCCCTTCCCAGGGCGGCCGTTTGCGATTGGGAAGGGATTGCCGACCTACATATCGGGCTCCCTGATACCGGATCGGAAAATTCTCTAGGCGCGAGCGCATCATAAGACAACAGGGCGGTAGTTTTGAGCTTGGTTCGCTTTTACCCCTTTGCCGCTGGAAGACTTTACCGAGCAGAGTGAAGCTTTCCGAAAGGCCGTAACGCCGCCTCCAATCCTTTTTCTATCTATTCGTAAGTTCTGGCTTACACGATTTTCAGCCTTTTCCGACTCAAACCTGGCTTTTTTGAGCCGCGAAGTCACTAGACTTATCTGCTGGGATTATTCGAAACGACGTTTAAACATGGGTTACCGTCGCCGATATCGTCGCAAACGCTCGCGGTCAGGGGGTGTTGAGTGACACGACTCACATTGCAAACCGTTTGTCATGGAAAGGTGCAGTGCTCTTTGGCCTTGTACTGTTTGTGATGTTCTATTGGTTGCTGCCGGCGTGGATGAATCATCTCCTTGAAAGCCGTCGCAGCAGCATGTTTTTCCCTGCGGTTGAGGCGATCTTCACTCGGCGGATTCATTGGCTTCAATGGTTGGGCATCGCCTTTGCCTTGATCTGCGGTTTTTTCGCCGTTAGCAACTATTTGTCCGCCGGTCGCCTGAGCCCTAAAGGTGAGCGCCATGTGAGTTTCTTTAGTCGGCTCTTGGCCAGGTTCCTGGATTGATCGGCGTAAATTGGGCCAATCTTATTCATTCTTCCAACCTAATTTGGCACCGCCGCAGGCGGATCATCAACAACTTTTCGGAGATTTAGATGCGCATGTTGCTATTGGTCGCAATCCTGGCCGGAGTCAGCTGGTATTACTTCATCGGCGGGCGCAAGATCTCGGACGATCAGGTCAGGGCCTTCTACCAAATGCAGACCCACGCGACGTTGAGCCGCAATCCAGAAGCGCTCTGCAATTTATTGGATAACGACTTTGAGAGTCGCGGCATATCAGTCGTTTACGGCCAACGAGTGGAGGTCACGCAGAACAAAGAGGAAACCTGCGCGGCCTACAAACAGATGTACCAGGGGATAGCTGACATCGGAGCGCGCCTAGGCGGTATAGCCACGCTCGGCTACGAGCATCACATTGACGAAGTCGAGGTCTCGTCGAATCGGAAATCCGCCATTGCGTCCGTTCACTTCGCCCTCACAGTCGCCGGCTCCGTCATGCAATATCGCGGGCACTCCAAAGATACGCTGATCCGCCGAGCCGGCCGCGTTCTCCTCCTGCGCAGTGAAGAGAAATCGAGCATCGGCAATGGCTAGCCGGCATCCAACAATTGGTTCGTAGGACAACGTCGGAAACAGCGGACGAATCTCGCTTTTCCTTTCGAGTTAGAGGCTGTTTTCTCTTCACCCGATGTTGGCCGAACTCTCGAACAATCTCTTATCTTTTCCGTTTTCTCAAATTCAGCCAGGACAAACCCGAAACGGACAGTAAAAGAGTGAGAGGTAGAGAAACGTCTTAAAAATTGCTTACTGGTACGAACAGGGGGAGGATCGACGCGACACTGTTTCCGAAACGTTATGAGAAGCTCCGTAAGCATCCCTTGATTCTTACGTCGTCCATAGCTAACAGAAATCGATGGCTTCCCGGCGAGTTACATTATCGACACGGAACTGTACGGGGATTTGGGTGAAGTTGATGTCCCCAAAAATACGCCGGTCGGCTATTGTCCTCCCTCTCGTCAGCGCTTCTCCGGCGGTGGCTCGGCCACTTTCAAATATCTCTGCGATTCCTTGATTTCGGGGCTGATTTGCCCGGCATCGGGCAGGACTTTTCCCGTACAAAGCCAATAACCGTACTGTGGCCATTCGTTGGAAATCGCCTCGATATGCCAGGCGTAAACCTTCTGCTTCTTGTGTTCCAAATTGCTGAGCTGGTTCGTTCCTATCCCTGTCTTTTGGGCGAATTCGTCCCTCGTCAGGCCTAATGTCTTCCGTAGCTGCTTAATTCGGTCGTTCGCGGCAAATTCGTCAAGCATAGATCTCATACTTGTACTATTTACCGTAATGTATAAAATACATGTTCAAATAGCATGTTATTTCCCAATGTAACGCAATGAGGGGACATTATGGACGAACAGGCCATCCGTCAAGTTCTGTTGCTGCCGCACGTGCAGGTGATGCACCGGGAGAAGTTCGCGGAACTGGTGGGGGTATCGCCGGGTGTGGTGGAGGGGTGGGTCGATCGGGGTCAGGTGGACAGCATCGTCATCGGCAAGCATCGGTTGATCAACATGGTCAAGCTCACCCTGCGCTGCCTCGAGCAGGAGGCGTATTTCTAGCCAAGCCACAGGGAAAGCACCGATGTCTATCTATCAAACCAAGATGCCCCTCGGCGATCTCCACGCTGCCTGTCAGTCGATTGTGACCCGGCTGGTCGACTATGTCCGCCGCGGCGGCAGTGTCGAGCTCGGCTATTTGATGTACCGGAATCAGCTTCAAGGCTTTCTCCTCTTCACTGCCGGAACTGCGGGAGAGTCGATCGTCAAACATGCGCAAAACGCCCTGGACGCCGAGTATCGGCGCTTGAAAAGCCGGCGCAATCCGGGCGAATAGTCCCTCTACCCAGAAGATGAAAACATCCGACAACCACGCCGGCGAACGCCCGATGAGCCTCCTCCGTTTCTCAAGGTTTCTGGCCCGAACCGAGACCCACATCGTTCTCGCCGCCCTCCTGCTCACCGCTGCCTGCATCGGCATCGGCGGCTTGATCGTCGATCGACTGGTGGCGCTTCGCCTCTTCACCGGGACGGGTGGTTAGATTCAGTCACGTGGGGCAGGCAAGGGCCCATTGACGTTGCAATGCGGGCGCCGCACGCCCGGCAACGAATGCCTGATATCCCTTTTCTTATCGGTTCATTGCTTCGGCACGAAGAGCGATTTTCGACAAAGTCAATGCACTTTCTTTTATTCCGATATCCGGACGAAATACGAGGAACCGGTAGAGTTCGAGCGCTGTTGGTTTTAGCTAACAGTACAAGATCCCATATAAATCATCGACATGAATAACTTAAAGCGTAAAGCCGTTGGGCTGCCCCAACAGTGAAATCCGAAGCTCTTCGGTTCAGCAAGCCTGATAAGCATCTGATTTTTCATGGTTATTCATGTTTGGCACGGTTTATTCAATACATCGGTCATGGATATGCAAACCGGCAGATCCAGATAAAACGAATTCAATAAACAAAACAAAAAGGACACAGTTCCATGATCAAGAAAACCGCTTTTTCCCTTTCCAGCCTCGTTGCAGCCGCATGTCTGGCTACCGCAGTGAATGCCGAGACCAATAACGCCTATCCCGGCGCCAATGGCAAACCGTTTCAAGCTTTGCAGGGGCAGGTAAACGATTTGCAGAGCCAGCTGGACCAGGTGAAAGCCTCCCTGCAAGCGCAAATCGACGAGGCAAGTGCCAAGATAGTCATGCTGAGCCAAACAGCCAGTGAACACGAAACCGAGCTGAGCACGCTGAATACTCAACTTAACCTGTTACAAAACCAGTTGGCCACTCTGGAACAGACCAAGCAGGACCGTATCAACGGCGCTTGCGAAGAAGGCTATGCCATCCAGGAGATTCTGTCGGACGGAACCACAATCTGCGCTCGCGACGGCGGCAACGGTTTCAAGTTCGTGAAAGAGACCTTTAACGTCCTGCCCGGCGTATACCTCAATGAGGTCCTGAAATGCCCTGCCTCTCACCCGGTCGTTACAGGCGGCGGCTACTACGAAGGCGGCACGGTCAGCGCCGTTGCCAGCAGGCCCACGCCGGAAGGGGACGGTTGGACGGTGTTCTACAGCGCTGTCGTTCCGGGGGACATTTTGATGATTCATGCAATTTGTACGGTTCAATGAACCATGAATTGATCGCTCCCCGTTTTAAGGCCGGCATTGCCGGCCTTTAACGCTTGACCGATTCTTTACGGCTTGTTTTTTCCAGATACTCCACATAACTCGCACCCGCCCGGCGCAGGAACAACATCTGTTTCTTGAAGTTGCTGCAGTGCCTGCACATCATCAGGTGCAGCCGCACTGCCATCCGCTCTCTCAGACTCAAGTGAACGTCCAATGACTTGGACACCAGCTCACTGACTTCCCGGCAGGAACGCATGTTATTTATCTCCGGTCTGCTGTTTGCCGAACCACCGCGCTTCCAGACATGCCCGCAATCTCATGCGGGCACGATGCAACGTAACCCAATAATTGGTCGAACTGAGGTTAGCTTCCTTACAGATTTCTTCCGGCTCCAATCCGACCAGTTCCCTGAGCATGAATACTTCGGCCTGACGCGCCGGCAGATTCTGCTGGCACCACTCGTAGATACGCCAGAACTCCTCCTGTTCCAGAGCATTTTCAGGATGCGACCAGACCTTGGGCGGTGAGTGCCAACTCCCTTCGGCGTTGAACAAGTGCTCCTCAATGTCCTCGTCCGCCCCAATTCGGTCCGGCTCGAACAAACGGGTTTCTCGTGCGTCACGACGCTGTTGGTCGGCGATCTTGTGCTTCAGGATCCCAATCAGCCAGGTACGCAACGATGAGCGTTCGGCAAAACCGGCATCGGACTGCAAGGCCGCCAGCAAGGTTTCCTGCACCACGTCTTCCGCCAAGTCGGCATCACGCAGATGCAGCAGCGCATAGCGGAACAATATCGGGCGGTGTTGTATCAGCGTGTCATCGGTCAAGGCATGCCCCTTCGGTTTTCTTGTTCGCTTCGGGCCATTGTTCTGGTGCCTTTTCACTTTAA
>NZ_JBDIVO010000332.1:0-4957 GCF_039794385.1 Methylocaldum sp.
CCGTCGAAGCTGACTCGATCACGGTCAACCTGCGCCTTCGGGAAAGCGGTTTGCCCCGGTTGCGCTCGCTGCTCGGCCGCGCGGACGATACTCCCGCTTCGGAGCTTGCGGGGCAACTTCTGCGCATCGTGGCGGATCGGCGGCCGCTGCCGGAAGCGAAACCCGTGTCCGTGGCGAGGGTCGACTCATCGAAAGACCGGCGCCGAACCGCGGAGGCATATTACGAGGCCGATCTGAATTATCCCTTGGTCCGGCGGCCGAGGACCTTGCACCTGCTGCCCCCGGAGCGCGCCGGCAAGGACTTGGGTCTGATCGTTCTGCACCGGGGCGTGCCCGTGGCCGATCTAGCGCCCTTGTCGAAACCGGCCCGCCTGCAATTGGACTGGAACGATTCGTGGCGGTCCCGATTCGATGATGCTGAAATGGCGCGCCGCCACACCGAACCGCGCTCCTTCGTCTATGTCGAGCCTTACGAAGTGCGGCACGAATTGCTGCTGAGGCTGTGCGATCTTCTGCCGCGGCTGAACTTTGCGCCCGTGAATCCGTACCGCATCGAAGGCGCGGAGCGGGAAAGGCTGAAACAGGCGATCGGCGACCTGCTGCTGCATCGCAATTCGCTGCGCCTGGACGGTGAGGCGGCGACGCCCCGGCTGGACCGGGTCGAATTCTTGCGTTACCGGCGCGGCGGCGTGGAGACCGTTGCGGACGGCGAGCCCGTCGACAGCGCTACCGCCGTGGTGGGAGCGATTCTGGTCTATCTGACCGAGCGTCCCGCTGCGGCCGTAGAGCTGACCTGGGAGCTGTTCGACGCCGTCGGCGCATCGCGGCCGGTCAGCCTGCAACTGAACGACGAAACTTTCGAAGCCGAGATGACGCGGCGCGATCCGGTCTTCCGCTGGTCGGTGGAGGAAGCGCTGAAAAATCCCGCTGTGCCGGAAGCCGCCTCGATGATCCAACAACCCTTGGCGGTGGCATCCGCTCCCGGCACCGTATTACTCCGCACTGCCGGCATTGCCCTCGCGGCAGCCGTCGGATGGCGCTGGCGACGGCGCCAGTTTTTGCCGCCGGGCACCGGCGCCCAACTCGGCGTGATCCTGGCCGTGGCCGGGTGCGTCGCCTTTTACCCGGAGATCGCGCACTTTCCCGCCCATGCCGGGAGCACTATCCCGGCGCTTCTCGGGGAGGAGACGATGAAAACCGAGCTGCGGGCCCTGCTGCATAATGTTTATCGGGCCTTTCAATTGCCGGAAGAGGAAGCGGCATACGACCGCCTGGCCATGAGCCTGTCGGGGGAGCTTCTGGACGACATTTATCTTCGCCAGCGCCGGGCTCTGTTGCGGCGGGGCAAGAGATTCGGCGGCGACGGTCGGGTCGAGCGGGTCGAGATTCTCTCCAGCGAAATCCAATCGGTGGACCCGAAATCCGGACGCTGCACGGTCGCCGCCCGCTGGATCGCCCACGGCGCGGTGTCGCATTGGGGCCATTCCCATCCGCGGACTACGCTTTACGCGGCGCGGCTGGTCCTGCGCCAGGCGGAAGATGGCCGTCTGAAGATCACGGACCTGGAGTTTACCGAAGGGCGCAGGACGGACCCGGCGACGTAATGATCCAAATCGAAGACCTCGAATTTAGCTACCCCGGCGCCGAATTCCGCCTCGCCGTTCCCGAGCTCCGGATTTCCCGCGGCGAGAAAATCGCCTTGATCGGGGCCAGCGGGGCGGGCAAGACGACCCTGCTGAAGCTGATGGCCGGCATCGCGGTCCCGCAGTCCGGGAACGTCCGCGTGGATGGCGTGCCTATGCGCGAGCTCAGCGACCGTCAGCGGCGCAACTTCCGTGTTTCGCGCATCGGCTTCGTGTTCCAGGAACTGGAACTCCTCGAATATTTGAACGTACTCGACAACATCGTGCATACCTACCGGATCAATAGGGTTCTCAAGCTCAATGGGCGAGTGAGGGAGCGAGCGGCGGAACTGGCCGAGGCGGCGGGTTTGATGGGCAAGCTAAAGCGGATGCCGCGGGAACTTTCGCAAGGCGAACGGCAGCGGGTCGCGGTATGCCGGGCGCTGTTGCCGGAGCCGGGGCTGATCCTGGCGGACGAGGCGACCGGCAGTCTCGATCCGGGCAACAAGAGTCGGATTCTCGGCCTTTTGTTCCGGATGACAGAGCGCAACGGCGCGACGCTGGCGGCGGTCACGCACGACCACGAACTCCTGCCGCGCTTCGATCGGGTAATCGATCTGAGCGCTTTTCGCCGCTGACCGGATGCAGCACGATTTTTATCTCGCCTGGCGCTATCTTCGCCACAACAAGATCCGCAGCCTGATTCTGGCCGCTTGTCTGGCCATGATCACGGCGCTGCCTCAGGCTCTGCACCGCCTCCTGGACGAGGCCGAGCGCTGGATGTCGGCGCGCGCCGAAGCTACGCCCCTGTTGGTGGGGGCCCAAGGCAGCGCGGCGGACCTGGTGCTGAACGCTCTTTATTTCACCGACGCTCCGGCGTTCATAAGCATGGGCGAGGCCGACCGTATCGCGGCCACCGGCTGGGCCGATCCGCTGCCGGTTTACGCCCGGTTCCGGGTTCGCGGCCTGCCCCTGGTGGGCGTCACGACGGATTATTTCGAATTCCGCGGCTTGGCCCCGGCGGAAGGCGTTCTTCCGGCCCTGCTGGGGGATTGCGTGCTGGGGGCCGAAGCCGCCGAGCGTCTGAAACTCGCACCGGGGGACGTTCTTCCGACGACGCCGGAAAACGTTTTCGACCTGGCCGGCGTCCATCCGCTCAAGTTGAAAGTGGTCGGCATCCTGGCGAAATCCCACGTCCCGGACGACCGGGCCGTGTTCGTGGATCTTCAAACGGCCTGGGTGATCGAGGGATTGGGGCACGGCCATGAGACCGGGCCGGGGGCGGGCAGGGCGGATGCGGCGTTCGCGCCGTTATCGGGCGATGTCTCGGCCTACACCGAAATCACCCCGGACAACCTGGCATCCTTCCACTTTCACGGCGATCCGGCCGACTTTCCCATCAGCGCAGTGATCGCGGTTCCGCGCGACGTGCGTTCGGCCGCCCTGCTGCGTGGACGCTATCCGGACAGCGAAGCCAAGACGCAAATCGTCCGTCCCTTGGACGTGACCCGTAGCCTGCTGCAAAACATCTTCCGCATCGGCGCGCTGTTCGATGCCATTCTTCTGCCATTGGGCGCTGCCGCGCTGCTCATGGTCGCGCTGGTCTTCGCGCTGTCGCTCCGACTGCGGCAGCGCGAAATCGAGACCATCCATCTGATCGGCTGTTCGCCGCTGACCGTGGTCCGGCTGATGGCCGCGGAAATCGCGCTCATCGCGCTGGGCGCCGGAACCCTCGGCTTGGTTCTGGTGCAAGCGGTCCGTGCCGGTGCAGCCGAATTCGTCCGCCATTTCGTTATCGCCTGAGGGAGTTATCCGTGTTTATCTCTTTTTCATGGCGCCGAGTCGCGCCGTACTTGCTGTTTTTAACCGTCGCGGCGACTACCGGTCAGGCGAGCGCCGCCGGCTCACCCGGATTGAAGATCGTCGCCGCAAACTATCCTCTGGCCTATTTCGCCGAGCGGCTGGCGGGCGCCAGGGCGCGTGTGGTTCTTCCGGTTCCGACCGGCGCCGATCCGGCGTTTTGGCAACCCAGCGCCGAAACGGTGGGCGAAATGCAGAAAGCGGACCTGATTCTCCTCAACGGTGCCGGTTACGAAAAATGGCTGCCTCAAGTAAGCCTGCCGCGCCTCAGGCTGGCGAACACATCCCTGGCGTTCCGGAACGCTTATCTCCGGATCGAGAACGCCGTCGTCCATAGCCACGGACCCGGTGGCCGACACGCCCACGAAGGTTCAGCCTTCACTACCTGGCTGGATTTCGATCAGGCCGGAAAGCAGGCGCAGGCCGTCGCCGATGCGATCGTCCGAAAGCGGCCGGAATGGAAGAGCGTAGTGACTGGAAACCTGAAGCCGCTGCTGGATGACCTTGCCGGCTTGGATGCCGAAATGAAACAAACGGTTGCCGCCGATTTCCGCCGGCCGCTGCTTGCCTCCCACCCTGTCTATCAGTACCTGGCCCGCCGCTACGGTCTGAATCTGAAAAGCGTTCACTGGGAGCCCGACGAAATGCCGCCCGCCGCGGAGTGGAGCGCCTTGCGGGACCTGCGGGCGAACCATTCGGCGCGCTGGATGATCTGGGAAGCCCAACCCGCTCGGGAGATTGCCGCGAAGCTGAAGACCATGGGTATCGAAAGCGTCGTGTTCGACCCCTGCGCCAATCGACCGGAAGACGGTGATTTTCTGACGGTGATGAAGCGAAACATGGAGGAATTGAAGACGGCGTACCGGTGAAAAAGAGGGCGGACTTTACGAAACTGAGCACAGTCACGACGATTCGGCGTCGTCGCGGCTTCCGGTACAAGGCTGTAACGGAGAAAAAGGATTGCTGTCGGGAATCGGCGTCATAATAGTCCGGCTCTAAAATCCTTCTGCCGGATTCTTCGGCACCATCGGCGGTCCGAATGGCGCTACCGATGCGCCTTGTGCATTCGATATTTTTGCCGATATCGCTTCGACAACCGTTGCCCGTGCTCCTCACACAAGAAACGGTGTTCGCCGGTGAGTCCGGGTACGTTCATGGGCTTTCTGAGATCATAAACCGCCGGCTTGCGGCATTGCTCGCCGACCCAGCACAAAGGGCTATGGTTATGCATGCGTCCTTTCCTCTTCTGACGAGACCAAGGAGGTAATCATGCAAAAACAGGACCATTGCCATCTATGCGAGGGGCTGGATCGGCTTATTCCGTTCGGCATTCGAGTGAACATTATGTAGGGTGGGTTAGCGGAGCGTAACCCACCGATCCGAGACTGCTCAGTGGGTTACGGCCGCGCGGCCTAACCCACCATCGATGGGTTTCGCTTCGCTCTACCCATCCTACAAAATGAATTCCTGATTGA
>NZ_JBDIVO010000333.1:0-4941 GCF_039794385.1 Methylocaldum sp.
TGGGCGCCGGCGCCGCAGGCGATAGCCTCATCGGCTTTCTGGACGAAGTTCAGATTGCCAACACGGCGCGTACCGCCGACTGGATCAAGCTCTTGGCGCGCAGCCAAAGCGCCGATTTCAACGTTCTCGGTTTTGGCCAGGACGAATCCAAGCAAGGGGCGGGCGGTCCCAATTATTTCGTCATCATCCTGCAAAGTCTGACCGTCGACGGCTGGGTGGTGATCGCCCTGTGCGGCGTCATGTTCGTGATCAGCGCCCTGGTGATGGTCACCAAGGGGCTGGCTATCTCCAGGGCCAATAAGGACAACCGCGCCTTCCTCGACCAATACCGGAACATGGACGCTTCCGCCGATCCCGGAGCGCTGGATCAGGAAGAAACCGAGGAGGAGAAGGAACTCGGCGAATCGGATTTTCTTGCCGCGGTGGTGGGCAAGCACGATCACTTCCAGAGTTCTCCCGTCTACCACGTCTACCACGCGGGGGTTCAGGAGCTCAAAAAGCGCTTCGGCACTTTGGCCAACCAACCCTTGACCGACGAGGCGCTCAACGTTCTGCGGGCGCGGCTCGACGCGGCGGTGGTGCGCGAGGGGCAAAAGCTCAACCGCAATATGGTATTGCTCACTATCGCCATCTCCGGCGGCCCGTTCTTGGGCCTGTTGGGTACCGTGCTCGGGGTGATGATCACCTTCGCCGTGATCGCCGCCACAGGCGACGTCAACATCAACTCCATCGCGCCCGGTATCTCCGGCGCGCTGCTCGCCACCGTCGCGGGTCTCGCCGTCGCTATCCCGGCCCTGTTCGGCTACAACTACCTGCTCACCCAAATCAAGGACCTCACCGCGGAGATGCGGGTGTTCACCGACGAGTTCCTGGCCATGGTGTCGGAGCGCCTGGCCGAGCGTCACCGTGGGGGATAAGCCATGAAAGTCGAATCCGAAGAGAAGGTCTACGACGACATCAACATCACGCCCATGCTGGACGTGGCCTATGTGCTGCTGCTGATCTTCATCATCATGACCACCGCCACGGTACAAGGCATCACCGTCAACCTGCCCAAGGCCAGCGCCACGCCCGCTCTGTCCAAGCCGAAGACCAAGGCGATTTCGATTACCCAGGACGGCACCATTTACCTGGACACCTATCCGGTCAGCCTCCAGGAGCTCGAAACCCGTCTGTCGCAGTACAAGGCGGCCACGCCGGACCTTCCGGTGGTGCTCAAGGCCGATGCCGCCATCCAGTATGAAAAGGTCATCGACGTGCTGGACGTGGTCACGCGCCTGCAGATCAGCCAGCTCGGCCTGGTGACGCAGAAACTGGTGAAGTAAGCCTCGTCTCCGTCGCCCGCCATGAGCAAGAAAACTTGGCTTCGCTATCTGCCGCTCGGGATCGGCGGGGTTCTGATCGTCCTGATCGCGGTGGCGGTTTTTTTTCTGAAGGACCTTTTCGAAAAGCCGGTGCAGACCAAGAAACAGGTCCAGCAGATCACCGTGATCCAACCGCCCCCGCCACCTCCGCCGCCACCGCCCGAGGAAAAGCCGCCGGAGCCGGAGATCAAGGAGGAGAAGATCGAAGAACCGGAACCGGAGCCCGAGCCGGAACCCGAGCAGCAAGCGGATGAACCGCCTCCCGGCGAGGATCTGGGCGTCGACGCCGAGGGTGCCGCCGGGTCCGACGCTTTCGGGCTGGTCGGCAAGAAAGGCGGACGGGGGCTCATCGGGGGAGGCGGCGGCAACGCCATCATCTGGTACGGCCAGCAGTTGCAGCGCCAGATCGCGGACGAACTGCGGGAGAAGCTGAGCCAGAGCAAGGCGCGGGACAAGAAGATTTCGGTGATTGCGAATATCTGGATCGGCGCCGACGGAAGCGTTTCCCGTGCCGAACTGGCCTCTTCCAGCGGGGACGGCGATGTGGACGAAGCCTTGCGTTCGGCTTTGGGGACACTCCGCTCCAGGCTCAAAGCTCCTCCGGAGAACATGCCGCAGCCGGTGAAGATCCGCATCCGCTCCTAAAACAGACTCAGAAATAACACGACTTGGGGAATTCCATGAAAGCAGACCGCAAGCTGCTCGCCGCGCCTTTGGCCTTGATTTTGGCGTCCACCGCGGCGGCGGGAGAAAAAGAAGAACTGCTGAAGCTCAAGAACACCACGCTCAATTTGATCGACATCCTGGTGCAGCAGGGAATCATCGACAAATCGAAAGCGGAGGACATGATCAAGCAGGCGGAAACCAAGGCTGCGGCGGAAGCCAAGGCGGAAGCCGCGAAGGAAGAGCAGGTCGCTGCAAAACAGGGTAATCCGGACAAGGGCAAGCCGGGACCGGTACGGGTGACCTACGTCCCTGATTTCGTGAAGGACGAGATTCGCGCCGAGGTGAGCAAGGAACTGCGCGACGAAGTGGTAAAGGAAGTCAAGTCCCAGGCCAAGACGGAAAAATGGGGCGTGCCGGCGGCTCTGCCGGATTGGGTGAACCGGTTCAAGTTGTCGGGCGATTTTCGCGTGCGTTTCGAGGATCAGTTATTTGCGGACGACAATCAGGAAGGCAGTTATCTCAACTGGCCGGTAATCAATGAAGATGGCGGCATCACTGCTGCGGGAGAGGATGCCTTCCTGAATACCACGGTCGACCGGCAGCGTTACCGAATTCGCGTGCGCCTTGGACTGGAGGCGCAAATCGCCGATCACTTCAAAGCTGGCATTCGCCTGGCCACCAGCAACGATCGCAGCCCGATTTCCATCAACCAAACCTTGGGACAATACGGGAAACAGTATGAGGTGGCGCTGGATCGGGCCTTTCTTCAATACGACCACGTGGACGGAAAGGGAACGGACTGGTTTACCGTATGGGCCGGGCGTTTCGCCAATCCATGGCTTTCCACGGACAACCTGTTCGACCCGGACCTCAGTTTCGAAGGTTTCGCCGGCACGTTCCGCCTGCCTATCGGACCCAAGGCAGAGCTTGCCCAGGACTTCTTCAGGTCGGGGCCTCAGTACCGTCAAATCAATATGGGATTTTCGACGCCTAACACGGCCTTCCTAACCTTGGGCGCCTTTCCCTTGCAGGAAATCGAATTGGAATCTCAGGACAAGTGGCTGTGGGCGGCACAAAGCGGCCTGGATTGGCTTTTCGGTACCAACACTCGGGTGAAGGCGGGCGTTGCCTATTACGACTACAAGAATATCGTGGCGCAGCCCAATGCGCTCGGTAGCCGCAGGAATGATTGGACGGCGCCGGAATTCTTCACGAAAGGCAATAGTCTGGCTCGAATCAGTAACGATCCTACCGATACAAGCGTCAACACCCGACTCGTTGGTCTGGCTTCTGACTTCAATATCATCGATGCAATGTTCGCTCTGGATTACAGCGGATTCGGCGCTAATCACGTCATGTTTACGGCCAATTATTCCGAGAATATCGGATTCGACCAGAAGGAGATTC
This sequence comes from Methylocaldum sp., assembly GCF_039794385.1. Taxonomy (NCBI): domain Bacteria; kingdom Pseudomonadati; phylum Pseudomonadota; class Gammaproteobacteria; order Methylococcales; family Methylococcaceae; genus Methylocaldum; species Methylocaldum sp. The sequence continues at coordinate 3,438 of NZ_JBDIVO010000333.1, forward strand.
TTCGTCGTACCGGGTCGAACATCAAGCCGAAAACCACTGCCTTTCAGGTCCGCCTGGACGTAGGCAGGCCCGAAATCTTGAGGTTCGGCGACTGGAGCACTTTCTTCGCATACAAGTATCTCGAGCGAGATTCGGTGCTGGATGCGTTCACGGACTCCAATTTCCACTTGGCCGGGACCGATGCGAAAGGATGGATGGCCGGCATGGTATATGGCTTGGCGAAAAACACTTGGGCCAATATCCGCTGGCTCTCGGCCGACGAAATCGACGGTCCTCCGTTCGGGGTCGACGTGCTGCTGGTGGACTTGAACGCGCGGTTCTAATTCCATTCGGCATTCGATAGAACATTCATCGTAGGATGGGTAGAGCGAAGCGAAACCCATCGATGGCGGGTTAGCCCCTCGGCTCCGCGTAACCCACCGACCCTTCGACTTGGCTCAGGACAGGTCCGCGGGTGCTCGGTGGGTTACGGCCTCGCGGCCTAACCCACCCTACAAAACAATTCCTGATTGAAAGCGATTTGGAATAAAACATCGAGATCGAGTCATGAGCCCATTCGACATGCGTTCGCTTTTCTTGATTCGGCGGACGAAAAACGCCGTCCTTTTTCTGTTGCTGTGGTGCGCCGTGGTTGGCCCTTCGGCAGTACACGCCCAGGCGCCCAAGCAAGACAGTGCTGCGGCTCAAGCCTTGCGCAAGGCGCAGGGCATGCTGCGCCAGTTGAGCCAGGAGAAGACGGCTTTGGAAGGGGAAAAGAGCGCCTTGCTGGACCAGGTCGGAAAGCTTGAAGACAAGATCAAGCAACTCGAAGGATTGGAGAGTGTGGTCCAGCAGCAGAAGGCCAGTCTCGATAACTTGAGAGCCGGTAACGAATCGCTGCAGGGGCGCATCCATCAGGATTCCGAACGCATTCGCGGCCTCAACGAGCGTTTGCGCGCTGCGGTCGGCCAGTTGAAGAAATACCAGCAGGACAATGCGCTTCTGGTCGGCGCGGTGGCCGAGCGATCCCGATGGATTGAGGCGTGCACGGAGAAAAACCAAGGCTTGTACCAAGCAAACCGCGAATTGCTGGACAAGTATCAAGGCAAGGGATTTTGGGATGCGCTCACCGAAGGCGAACCCTTTACCCAAATCAGTTCGGTGAAGGCCGAAAACGAAGCTCAGGAGTTCCAATTCAAACTCGAAGACCTCCAGGTCACGCCTTGGCAGGAAGCCGGCGTGGCCGTTTCGGAAACAAGCCCGGCCGCAAGTGAGAATGCGCCGCCGCCCGATGAGGAGGAGGACGAAGAGTGAACGGAAACGGGCGCATACGACTCGGCCGGACGGCACGCCTGGGTTTGGCGGGCCTACCGGGATAGAGGCTCCATATAGTTCGAAAATCCCTTCCCGATCAAATGGGTGCCGACCTTCCGGCCCACCCAGGCGATGTACCAATGCCGTTAGAGCGTTTTCCATCCCGGTGTACGGATTCGTGCCAGGAGGGGAGAACGTAGGTCGGCAATCC
>NZ_JBDIVO010000334.1:0-4911 GCF_039794385.1 Methylocaldum sp.
GGAGCCTGTCGGCATCGACGACTTCGACTTCGTTGCCCTTGATTTCCATTACTCCCCTGAGGGTGCTCTCGATATCGATAGCCGTTCGAAACAGCATAGGCTTACTCCTTGCGAGACAAATGACGAGGATCAGGGCGGACTCACGATCTTCTTCCGAGTCCGGCGAACCCGAACCCCATGCCGATGCCCAGTACCCCGGCCAGCGCCATCCAGGAAACGGGCAGCCTTTGCCGGGGTCTTTTCCAGCCGCCGCGCACCCTGGCGTATTCGGGCATGGGTTGGAACAGATTGCCCGAAGTCGGCGGTATGGCGCGCTCTTGAAAGTGCTTCGCTTCGACCACCCGAGCCGCCCATCGGTCGAACAGCCCCGGCACGATGCGCTGGGCGACGATCGCCGCCCGGATGTTGGCGCCCACGATCACCTCGCGGCGCGGTGTGAGCGCGGCGGACAGGATGGCTCGGGCGATTTTTTCCGGATCATAGATCGGCCACATGGGTCTGGCCGCGCGCACCATGTAATTGCCCCCCTGCTGGAACAAGGGCGTATCGGTCGCTGGCGGAAGCACCGTGACCACATGAATGCCCGGCACATCCCAAAGCTCCTGCCGCAGGCAATCGGATAGCGCGACGATGCCGTATTTGCTGATGACATAAGCGGCGGCGAAAGGCTTGGGAATTTTTCCGACCCCCGAGGAGACATTGATGAGAACGCCGCTACCCTGCTCCCGGAACCACGGCAGGATGGCCCGAGCACCGTGAACGTAGCCCAATAGATTGGTGTCGATTACCCGGCGGAAATCCGCAATCGGGGTTTCCTCGAACCGGCCGAACAGAGTCACCGCCGCGTTGTTGATCCAGGTATCCAACCGCCCGAAGGTTTCGATGGTTCGGCGCGCCAGCGCTTCGACCGCTGGTCCGTCGGTCACATCGACCGGCACGGCCAAAGCCTTTCCGCCGGAGGTTTCGCACTCCTGCGCCAGTTCATCGAGGGCCGCTCCACGGCGGGCGGCCACCACCACGGTTCCTCCCGCCGCCGCGAACGCCAAAGCCGTGGCCCGACCGATGCCGCTCGATGCTCCGGTAATCACGGTAACGGTGTTCTCGATCCCGAGCCGCATGGCGATTCCTTTCCGCGATAAGCTTACTAAAGGAGACCCGGCGGTATAGCGTAAGTTCTCAGCTGGCGAGGGGTGCAATCGAACGGGCATCCCTTGGATGCTTATCCCAGTAGGCCCTTCGACAGTTTGTAGGGCGGGTTAGGCGGGTTAGGCCGCGAGGCCGTAACCCGCCGAGCGGCCTCGGATCGGTGGGTTACGCTGCGCTAACCCACCCTACGATTCTGGTAAGGCTCTTAGTCCATACCCGGATAGATCCGTTCAGATCGTTACGCACCCGGCGCTTTTTCGGCGGTCGAAGATGGGAGAAGGACCTCAAACATGAGCTGGCACAGTCAACCCGCAGACCGGATTCTTCAAAAACTGAAGACCAAGGCCGAAGGCCTTTCCGCCGACGAGGCGAGGCGGCGCCTCGAGGAACACGGTCCCAACGAGATCCGGAAAGGACGGGAAATCTCTCCGCTCAGGATCTTGCTGGCCCAGTTCAACGATTTTCTCATCTACCTTCTGCTCGCGGCGGCGATCCTCTCGGTCGGCGTGGGCTTCTTGCCGGGAGCGGAACCGGAATACACCGAGGCCATTCTCATTCTGGTCATCGTGCTGGCCAACGGGCTGTTCGGTTTCATTCAGGACTATCGGGCCGAAAAGGCGATGCAATCGCTCCGGGAGCTTTCCACGCCGCAGGCGCGGGTGTTCAGGGACGGAACAAAGATCACGGTGCCGGCTACCGAGCTGGTGCCGGGCGATGTGATCGTGATCGACCAAGGGAACCGGATTCCGGCGGATGCCCGTATGCTCGAATCCCACAGTCTGGAGACGATGGAAGCTTCGCTGACCGGGGAGAGCGCGACGGTCCCCAAAGAGGCGGAACCCGTGGATGAAGACACGCCTTTGGCCCAACGCAGCAACATGCTGTTCATGAACACCGATGCGGTGAGAGGACGGGGCAAGGCGGTGGTGGTGGCCACGGGCATGAACACGGAAGTGGGCGCCATCGCCTCGGAGATCGAGAGCGCCGAGCAGCACAAAACGCCGTTCCAGGAAGAGGTCGACCGCCTGGGCAAGCAAATCGGCTACGGCATTCTCGGGTTGATTCTGGTGGTTGCCGTGATCCAGTACTTTGCTACCGAAACCGGCATCGTCACCATCATCCTGGTGGCCGTTACCCTGGCCGTGGCCGCCGTGCCGGAGGGCCTGCCGGCCGTGGTGACCCTCGCCCTGGCGCTTGGCTCCCAGAGGCTGATCAAGCAGAACGCCTTGGTTCGCCGGCTGTCGGTCGTGGAGAGCTTGGGCTCCGTGGACGTGATCGTGACCGACAAGACGGGCACGCTGACTGAAAATCAGATGACGGTCAAAAGGTTATATTTCGCCGGCCGAACCTACGAGGTCACGGGTGAAGGCACCAAGCCGGACGGCGAGTTCCGTCAGAACGGCGAATCCGTGCCCGCCGAGACGCTGGAGCCGCTCCTAAAATGCGGGGCCGTCGTCAACGATGCGGAAAAGACGGGGGACGCCGCGGATTATTCCGGCGATCCCACGGAAGTCGCCCTTCTGGTCTCGGCCGCCAAGGCGGGGATCGAAGCCAAGCCGGAACGGCTGCGCGAAATTCCATTCTCGTCCGAGCGCAAGCGGATGACGGTGATCGCCAAGGAAGAACCGCCGATGGCGTACATGAAGGGCGCTCCCGAAGTGGTGCTGGAGCGATGCAGCTCGCTATGGGAGGACGGGGAAGCCAAGCCCCTCGACGAGGAGGCGCGACAGGCCATCGTCGATAAAAACAAAGAGTTCGCCGGCAGCGCCTTCCGCGTTTTGGCCTTTGCCCACAAGGAAATGCACGATACGGAGGGAAACGAGGACGAGATCGAAAGCGGAATGGTGTTTCTTGGATTGCAGGCCATGATCGATCCGCCCCGCGCCGAGGTGAAGGAGGCCGTTCAGGACTGCCGAAACGCGGGTATCCGGGTCATCATGGTCACCGGCGACAACCTGGCGACGGCCAAGGCCATCGGGGCGCAGATCGGTTTCAGCCCGGAAGGGGCCATGACCGGAACGGAGCTCGACCGCCTCTCCGAGCAAGAGCTGCCGCGAGTCGCGGAGAAAGCCGAGGTCTTTGCCCGCGTTTCGCCCCACCACAAGGTCGCGCTCTTGAAGGCGCTCCAGGAGAGCGGTCATCGGGTGGCCATGACCGGCGACGGGGTGAACGACGCCCCGGCCCTGCGCAATGCTCACGTGGGGGTCGCCATGGGCCGGCGCGGAACCGACGTGGCCAAGGAAGCTTCGGACATGGTGCTGCAGGACGACAATTTCGTGACCTTGCGCAATGCCATCGCCGAAGGCCGGGGCATCTTCGACAACATCCGCAAGTTCGTCAATTTTCTGCTGTCGGCGAACGCCGGCGAGATCCTGATCGTGTTCCTCGGCGTATTGGCGGGCGCCGCGCTGTTTCCCCGCCTTTTCGAAGGCCAGAGCGAAGCCTTGATCCTCACGCCGGTGATGCTCTTGTGGATCAATTTGATCACCGACGGGCTTCCTGCGCTGGCCTTGAGTACCGATCCCAAGACGGAAGGCATCATGAAGCAGCCGCCGCGCGGTTCCGGCGAACCGGTGCTCGATCGGCGCATCATCGCCTCGATTCTCGGCATCGGCCTGATCATGGCCGCCACCGGATTGCCTTTGTTTTTCCACGGCCTTTGGAACACCGGCGACCTGGCACGGGCGCAGACCCAGCTCTTCACCTTCATCGTCGTGGCCGAGATGGTCCGAATCCAGGTCATCCGGGCGCGTTACGCCCTGCCGATACTCTCGAACCGGTGGCTGGTCGCCGCCGTGGCATCGAGCCTGGCCCTGCAGGCGATAGTCCTTTATACGCCCGCGAACGAGCTCTTCGAGGTGGCAACGCTTGCGCCGGGTGACTGGCAGTGGATCGGCATCGCTTTTGCGGCCTTTCTCCTGCTGAGCGTGACGGCGGAAAAAAGTCTTGACCGGATTTTCGGCAGGAGAGTCGAGAGAGCGCTTAAGAAAGCAGCCGCCGAAAAGAAAATCTCTCCGCCAGAACGGGAAGAAAGATTGATGGCGTTTTACATCCTGAGCAAGGCGTTGCTGGACGCCTATACCGCCAGTTTCGGCAAAGAGGCGGAGGAAAAACCCTGGGGCGAAAACAAAACGAGCGACAAAGTGGAGGCTTTCCGTCTATTCAGCGAAGCGATGCTGAAAGCCTATGCGCGGACCTTCGACCACAGAGTGGGCACGGAGCCTCAAAACGCTCGAAAGCCCTCGAAGACCGAGTAGCGCATTTTTCGTTTCCGATTAGCGGGTTGTTTGTCCGAAAACCCTACCAAGGAGCCGCTGAGCGCGGCGCTTGTTTTAGAGCGGGGAGCCGCCCCGCACGCGGGCTACGTTGCGAACGCCATCCCTAGAGCGTTTTCATCTCGCTCGTAGGGCAAAACAGGCTTGGCGGACGTCGTTGGCGCCTTCGGCTCGGGTGAATGGATTCAAGCATTCGTAGGTCGGCAATCCTTTGCCGACGTATCGGCTCGGCGAAGGGCTTTGTCGGAAGGGGCGTCCTGGCGCTCCCAGGACGGCCGTTTGCGATTGGAAGGGTCGCGACTAAAGCGACCGTTTGCGATTGGAAGGGCAGCTCTGGCGCTCCCAGAGATGCCGTTTGCGATTGGCAAGGGATTGCCGACCTTATATCTCGATTCTGGATTCCACAAGAGGCAGAATCTCCGACTGATCATCGGACCCAGACGCTGGGCAAGACGTTGCCGACCTTGGGCCTGAAGCCCGCGCCGTAGAT
>NZ_JBDIVO010000335.1:0-4903 GCF_039794385.1 Methylocaldum sp.
TAACACTCCAGCGCTTCGCGCCAATGCGGAAGCCGGATTCCCAGAGCTGCCGCGCGGGTGTTGGCGAGTACGGAATACAAAGGGCGCCGCATGGATCCCGTCAAACCTTTTCTGTCCACCGGGATGACCTCGGTGCTCGCGCCGCTGATCTCGTAGATCGCGCGCGTAAACTCGTACCAGGTACACTCGCCCTCGTTTACAAGGTGGTAAATTCCCTGTCCAGCACCCGGAATTTCTAGCAGAGAGTAAACGGCCCGGCTCAGATCCTCGGTGGACGTCGGCGAGACCGTTTGGTCACTACCCATCTCCAGGGTAGGGGTCCGCCGGGCGTCATCCATGCGTTTGTCGACGAAGTTCCCGCCCTTCTGGGCAGCGCCGGAGCGGCCGTAAAGGCCGCAGGTCCTGACAATCAGGCAGCGCTCGGGTGCCGTCGCCATTGCCGCGAGCTCACCCGCCAGCCGACTGATGCCGTACATCTGGATCGGCGCCGGACAATCGGTCTCCCGGTAGGGCTCGCGGCGGCGCCCGTCGAACACGTAATCGGTGCTGAAGGTGACCAGTCTCGCGTCGACCTCGCGGCTGCAGCTCGCCAGCTCCCGAACCGCCACGCAGTTGATTCGAAGCGCTTGCTCCGGCTCGTCCTCGCACAGTGGCACGTTGTGAAAGGCGGCACAGTTGATGACGATGTTCGGACGCTGGACGCGGATGACCGACCTTATCTGATCGGGGTTCGCAAGATCCAGCTCGCGCCGATCGGGAGCGACGATGTCGTGTCCCGGATTGTTACGTATCAGATCGGCTCCCAGTTGCCCGGTTGCGCCGACGAGCAGAATCTTCATGGGAGCAGCGGGTAGGAGCGGTCCTTGTCCGAGACGATGGGATCAGGAAGCGGCCAGGAAATTCCGAAGCGCGGGTCATCCCAGCGTACGCCGCGCGCGCACTCAGGATAGTAGAACTCAGACATTTGGTAGAAGACTTCCGTGTCGTTTGTCAGCGTCTGAAAGCCGTGGGCGAGTCCCGGGGGGATGAAAAGCATCCGTCGATTCGCTGCGGAAAGCTCGACACCGAACCATTGATTGAGGGTGGAAGAGTCCTGACGCAGATCGACGACGACGTCGAAGATTGCGCCAAAGGTGCAACGCACTAGCTTGGCTTCGGCGTGGGGTTCTACCGAATAGTGCATACCGCGCAACGTGCCCTTGCGGCGATTGTAGGAAACGTTGCATTGGACAACGCGGGGCGCTAGGCCGTGCTGAGCGAACTCCCGTTCACAGAACGAGCGGGCGAAGAACCCCCGCTCGTCCTCGATCGGTTCCATTTCCACCACGAACGCCCCGCGGAGCGGGATTGAGGCAAACTTCATTCGAGCACTTCGACTCGGGGAACGGGTACCACGAACCGCCCGCCCCATTCCCGTATGGAAGCCATCTGCTCGACGATCTCCTTGCGAATATTCCAGGGGAGAATCAGCACATAGTCCGGCCGTGTTTCGCCGATACGCTCCGGGGCGACGATCGGAATGTGCGAGCCTGGCAGAAACCGGCCTTGCTTATGGGGGTTGCGATCAACGACGTAATCGAGGAAGTCGCTCCGAATGCCGCAGTAGTTGAGCAGTGTGTTGCCTTTCGCCGCAGCGCCGTATCCGACGACGGACTTTCCTTCCCGCTTCACTCGAATCAAAAACTCCAGGAGCGCCCGCTTCGTTTCCTTAACCTGCTCTGCAAACGACCGATAGGCGTCGAGCCGGTCCAGTCCCGCCCTCTTTTCGGCATCCAGCAGCGTCGAGATCCGGCTGGAAACAGGCTTCGAGCTGTCGTCAGCGTGCTTGGCGTAGATGCGCAGCGATCCCCCATGGGTCGGGATCTCGTCGACGTCGAACAGAATCAGACCATGGCGCTCGAAAACCGCATTGACGCTAATGTAGGAAAAGTACGAAAAGTGTTCGTGGTAAATGGTGTCGAACTGGTTCTCGGCCATCAGGCTGAGCAGATGGGGAAACTCCATCGTGATGACGCCGGCGGGCTTCAGCAGCAGTTTCATGCCGGCGACGAAGTCGTTGAGGGCGGGGACGTGCGCAAGAACGTTGTTGCCCAGTAGCAGGTCAGCCTTGACGCTCTTTTCCACGAGGGCCGCGGCGGTTGCCCTGCCGAAAAACCTAACCAGCGTGGGGATGCCCTTTTCCTCGGCGACATTGGCGACGTTCGCAGCCGGCTCGATGCCGAGGACGGGGATGCCCGCCGCCTTGAAGTACTGCAAGAGGTAACCATCATTGCTGGCGATCTCGATGACCTGGCTTCTGGAGTTCAATCCGAACCGCGCTCGCATGAGTTCGGTATAGGCCTTGCAATGCGCCAGCCAGCTTTCGGAGTAAGAGGAGAAGTACGCATAGTCGCTGAAAATCTCCTCCGGCGCCTGAAACTGCTCCAGCTGCACCAGCAGACACTTTTTGCAGACGTAAGCGTGCAACGGAAAGAACGCCTCAGCCTTGTCCAGGCGATCCGCTGTGAGGTAGGCGTTCGACGGCGGTGACATGCCGAGGTCGCAGAACGACTCGGTCAACTTGTCTCCGCAGGATCGGCAAGCGCTATTGGTCATTGTGAGTCAGGTCTTCGTATTGGCGAATCTGCTTGAGAGTTTCTGCCCGCATGTTGCGCGCTGCCGCGTGCGCCTTGTACCAGTTGACGGTCCAGGCAAGGGCTTCGGCAAGGTTCAGGCGGGGCTGCCATCCGAGACCCGCTCTTGCCTTTGAGGAATCCAACTTCAGCAAGTGGGCCTCGTGTACCTGGTGACCCTCGTCGAGTTCCCAGCTTGCCCCATCCCCCCAGAGATCCACGATCGTGCGCGTAACCCACTCGACCGGCTGGGTGTCGCTGTCCCAGGGACCGAAGTTCCAGCCTCCCGACGCGCTCCGCGGATCGACGGCCAGCTTCTCAGCAAGGATCAGGTAACCCCAAAGCGGCTCGAGCACATGCTGCCAAGGACGAACTGCCCTTGGGTTTCGGATACGAACGGGCTTGCGTTGGGCAGCCGAGCGGACGATGTCCGGGACCAGGCGGTCCACGGCCCAGTCCCCGCCGCCGATCACGTTTCCCGCGCGGGCCGACCCGATCCCGACACGCTCACCGCCGTCCTGGCCAAGAAAGAACGACCGCCGGTACGCCGTCGTAGCGAGCTCCGCGCATCCCTTGCTGGCCGAATAGGGGTCGTAGCCGCCCATCGCCTCGTTCTCACGGTACGGCCACACCCACTCGCGGTTCTCGTAGCACTTGTCGCTGGTGACCACTACGATGGACTTCACCGACCGGCAGGCGCGCGCTGCCTCGAGCAGGTGGACCGTGCCAAGGACGTTAGTCATGAATGTCTCGACCGGGCTGTCGTAGGAGGCGCGTACCAGCGGCTGCGCAGCCAGGTGAAAGATCACTTCCGGATCGGCATCAGCTATTGCGCTGACTAGCCGGGCCGAGTCGCGAATGTCGGCAATGATTGAGCGGATTCCAGACCCGACCTGAGCCAACTCGAAGAGGCTCGGGTTTGTCGGCGGATCGAGGGAATAGCCAGTTACGCGGGCACCAAGGGCTTCAAGCCAAAGCGAGAGCCAGCCGCCCTTGAATCCGGTATGGCCCGTGACGAAGACTTGCCGGTCTCGCCAGAACGCGGCGGGCATTACCAAACTTTCCAGGGAGCCTTACCGGACGACCAGAGCTCCTCAAGGTGATTCTTATCGCGCAGGGTGTCCATTGGTTGCCAGAACCCACGATGGAGATAGGCGGTGAGCTGGCCGTCCTTCGCAAGTTGCTCCATCGGTTCCCGTTCCCACACCGTGTCGTCACCGTCGATCAGTTCGATGACCTTTGGGGATAGAACAAAGAATCCGCCATTGATCCAGCCGCCGTCCCCTTCGGGCTTTTCACGGAAGCTGCTGACCCGCTCGTTCTCCAGATGCAGCGCACCGAACCGGCCCGGTGGTTGAACCGCTGTCAAGGTCGCGAGCGCTCCTTGGTTAAGGTGATGGCGAATGACGGCAGTAATGTCGACGTCGCTTACTCCGTCGCCGTACGTAAAGCAGAACGGCTCATCCTTTGACAAATACTCTCGCACGCGTCCCAAACGTCCGCCGGTCATGGTTTCCTCGCCCGTGTCGACCAACGTTACGCGCCATGGCTCGACGTTGTTCTGATGGACGTCCATCCTATTTTTGGTCATATCGAAAGTGACGTCCGACATGTGCAAGAAGTAATTAGCGAAGTATTCCTTGATCACGTATCCCTTATAGCCGCAACAAACGACGAAATCATGGATTCCATGCGCGGAGTACATCTTCATGATGTGCCAAAGGATCGGTTTGCCGCCGATCTCGATCATAGGCTTCGGCTTGAGGTGCGACTCTTCGCTAATTCGAGTTCCTAATCCACCAGCAAGAATGACAACTTTCATTGGATTGAGCACTTAATTCAGGTTACGCGCAGGTGGCCACAACCTGTTCCGAAAATAAAAGGGCGAGATTATGTCGGAAATGGCCGCCGGGGTCACGCAGCGGGTCGCCTTTGCCCCATTTGAAGGGGAAGACAGCACGACTTCGGCCCACAGCCTGATCAAGATTCCGTTGGCAGTTACGATGACGCTATTCAGCATCCCAATGACGTCACTGCTCCTGCCCCTGGGTCGCGCTCTTCAGAACGCTGCGTGATTCCCATTGGATTTGCAAACTTCCGGTTTTTCTATGTTTAGTATATTGGAAACAGACAGTTAACGTGTTAGAGTTTTAGCATCCTCCGATTCGCCTTCTCTGGCGCTCTGCGCTTTCCGTTCCAAAGCATTCTGCCTACCCGGACACTCTTATGTTCTCTATTGTAATTCCCACCCATAATCGCCTTGCCCTGCTTCGGGACGCCATTGACTCGGT
>NZ_JBDIVO010000336.1:0-4902 GCF_039794385.1 Methylocaldum sp.
GGGTGACATCTTTTCCCATAAGGCGTCGGGAATCCGCCAGCCATCGTCTTCGGTAATGAGTCCCATGGGTCTTCTCCTCGGTTACCGGTTAAAGACGCTTATTATCGCCTATTGGGATAGGCTCTAAGTACCGTAGGATGCGGTGAGAAACGAACCGCCCTTCGACTAGGCTCAGGACAGGCATCGACCGCGAACGATGCGCCTCCTATCGTCGGCACATCCTACGAACTGCCGCTGAACAATCAGTCACCGCACAAATGATCTAATCTTGTTTTCAACCGGACGAGGACGGCGCCGACCAAGGCTTGGATTTCATGCTGGTGGCGGCCATTTTTGCCGGCGGATGCGCTGGAAACTCGGATAATTACAAATGCCCGATCGGGCGGAAAAATCGAGGTGAACTCATGAGATTGCCATTGGGGATTTCGTTTTTGTTTTTGGCGGTTCCGGCCCTCTTTGCCGGGACGGTGCAAGCCGAGAAAACCGATTTGGCCGGTTCCGCCGACCATGCCCTGGTCGGACGTTACGAGGGGTCGGTTGTCACGTTTTACGAAACGAAAGCCTACGAAGAATTGAAGCTGCCGTTCAAACCGCTGGAGCGTGGCCAAAAAGACAAGCCCGAGGCATGGCAGATCGGCGTGTCCGGGAAGCTCACCTCGATTCGATATGAAGGCCCCGCGGATCGCTCGATCCTGGAGGTCATGCGCAATTACGAGGCGGCATTGAGCTCGAAGGGATTCACGATTCGTCTCTTCTGCAAGGGCGCGAAGGAATGTTCGCCCGGCGGGTCGGTCCCCACCTTCTGGGAAGCCGGAAACGGCCAGATCGGCATGCCGACGACCTGGGATACCACCGTCTATTTGCTGGCGGAGCGGGATGCGCCGGAAGGCCGGGTTACCGTCGGGATGCTTGGGGTCGAGACGAAGGCGACCAAATCCCGGCCTCTGACGCCGCATGTTGCAGTGACGGTCGTCGAATCGAAGCCGATGGAGGCCGACAAGATCGCGCTGGTCAAGGCCAGCGAAATGCAGCAGGCGCTGGAGCGCGACGGTCGCATCGCGATCTACGGCATCTACTTCGATTTCGACAAGGCGGAGATCAAGCCGGAATCGGAACCGCAGATCGCGCAATTGGCGGCGCTTCTGAAAGAAAACCCTAAGTTAAAGGTCCTCATCGTCGGACACACCGACGGCAAGGGCGCATTCGACTACAACCTGTCGCTTTCCCAGAAACGAGCCCAGGCCGTGGCGGACACGCTGGTGTCGGCCCATGGCATCGCTCGCGACCGCCTGACGCCCGCGGGCGCCGGCATGATAGCGCCTGTCGCTTCGAATAAGACGGAAGAAGGACGTGCGAAAAACCGGCGCGTCGAGATCGTCGAACACTACTCCGGCGGTTAAAGGCAAATACTACCCTCCTTCCACACGGCGTCAGCTTTCCCGGTCGTCTTGGGGACACCAAGACGACCCTTCTAATCGCAAACGGTTGCTTTAGAGCGTTTTCATCTCGCTCGTCCGGCAAAACAGGCTTGGCGGAAGTCGTTGGCGACTTCGGCTCGGGTGAATGGATTCAAGCACTCGTAGGTCGGCAATCCTTTGCCGACGAAGACGCTCGGCCGAGACGTGGTGTCGGGAAAGGATTCCCGACCTACTCGCGAATGCCCGTACAGTCGGTATGAAAATGCTCTAGCCGCAATCTTTCTCGTCGTTGCCGGAGAAGTGCTTCGTGGCGTAGGATGCGGCTCGTTCCTCACCGCGCTCTACGGCATTAAACGAAATCGCCCATGCTCCCTTCCAGCCAGCTATCCACCGACCATACCCCCGAGCTCGACATCTACGACGCCGAGCTCGCCGGGCTGAATCTGGTCGAAGCCAGCGCCGGGACGGGCAAGACCTGGACGATTTCGGGGCTTTACGTTCGGCTGATTCTGGAGCTTGGCCTCAGCCCGCGTAGGGCGCAATAGCGTATTCGCGTATTGCGCCGCATGAGCTTCAAGCCCGCTCGCCCGCATCCATATTGGATTCCGCCTCACCGGCCCAATTTAACGGATACACGCCACGTTCGACGTACCGATGGAAAGTCGAATAAGGCCACTCCGCCACGCACTGGACATAACCATGTTTCACCGGGTTGATATGGCAATAATCCACATGCGCCGCATAATCCGCCTCGTCGCGGATGGCGTGTTCCCAAAACCGGCGTTGCCATATTCCGCGTTCGCCGCGCGCGATGCGGACCTGCGAGCGCCGCTCGGTCGGCGGCAACGCTTTGGAGAATCCTTGTTTGATCAACCGCCATCGATTGGTGAAATCGTCATCGCCGGGCGGCAGCGTCCACATGCCGTGCAGGTGGTCCGGCAAGATCACCCACGCATCGATGTGGAACGGCCGCTTGGCCCGTACCTCCCGCACCACGGCTCGGAGTAGGTCGATGCGCCGGACGAGCAAATCGTTCGGGTAACGTTCGAGCAGGTTAACGGTGAAGAAATAGGTTCCACCGGGTACGCGATAACGTCTGTAGTCGGGCATAGGAGTTCATGTTCCGAAGAGACAATAACCTTGGGGAACAATAGCAAACCGTGGGACCATCTGATCTCACGGTGAGTTTTCCGGTCATTACTTCATACGGCGCAATACGCGGGACCGCTATTGCGCCCTACAAACTGGAGCGGAATGGATGACGAGGCGCTCGAGCGCCGTACAATACGGCACGTTTTTCCATCACGCGACGGCCCCATAACAAAATCGCCCATGCCCCACGCTAGCCCGCAATCCCTGGACCACACCCCCGAGTTCGACATCTACGCCGCCGAGCTGGCCGGGTTGAATCTGGTCGAAGCCAGCGCCGGGACGGGCAAGACCTGGACGATTTCGGGGCTTTACGTTCGGCTGATTCTGGAACTCGGCCTCAGCGTCGATCAGATTCTGGTGGTGACGTACACCAAGGCGGCGACTGCCGAGCTTCAGGATCGTATCCGCAGGCGGTTGAGGGAGGTCCTTTCCGCCTTCGAAACCGGCGAAAGCGACGACGATTTCTGCCGCCGCATCCTCGAACTGTACGGCGACCGGACCGAGATCGCCAGGCGCCTTCTCGGCTATGCGATCAGCGGGTTCGACGAGGCCGCGGTCTACACCATCCACGGATTCTGCCAGCGCCTCTTGAACGAAAGCGCGTTCGAGTCGGGAGCGGATTTCGATTGCGAGCTGATGCCGGACGAAACCGATTTGCTGCTGGAAATCGTCGACGATTTCTGGCGACGGGAGGTCTATCTCGCCTCCGCAGCTTGGGCCGATTATCTGGCCCAAACAAATCAATCGCCCGATGTCTGGCTGAGCGAAATTCAGCCCCATGTAGGCAAGCCGTTCCTGAAAATCGCCGGGCCCGTCGAACCGGCTGACGAGGAGGACGACATCGCGCGGTTCGGGCAGGCGGTGCTCGAAGCGGCGGAAGTCTGGTATGCCGAAAGGACTGCCATCGAGGCGCTGCTGCTGGATTATCCGAATTTCAATCGCACCCGCGCCAAACCCGAAAGCTTGCGGAACTGGCTAGCCGAAACGGCCGAATTTTTCGGCCGATGGCCGGCATCGGAACAGACTCCGCAGCCGGTCGTTTTACCCGAAGTCCCGCCCTTGCTCGATCTGCCGGAAGGTCTTCAACGTCTGACGCCCGAAGCCCTTGCCTCTGCCGTCAAGAAAGCTTGCGAGCCACCGCGGCATCCTTTTTTTCAACGTTGCCGGTCCGTGGTCGAGGCGGACGAGGCCCTGCGCCGAAATTTCGAAATCCGGCTTCAGTGCCTCAAGCGGCGCCTGATCGAGTTCTGCGACGCCGAACTGGACCAGCGCAAGAGCGCGCTGCAAGTCGTCTGCTACAACGACCTGCTGAACCGCCTGGCCAGCGCGCTGGATTCGGAACACGGCGAACGCCTGGCGGAAACCGTCAGCCGCCGCTACCGGGCCGCCCTGATTGACGAATTCCAGGACACCGACCCGATCCAATACCGCATCTTCCGCCGCATCTACGGAGACGGCGGCTCGCCGGTGTTCTTCGTCGGCGATCCCAAGCAGGCGATCTACGGGTTTCGCGGCGCGGACATCTTCAGCTACCTCGAAGCGCGGAGCAACGAAGGCATCACCCGCCGCACGCTGAAGACCAATCAGCGCTCCGAGCGCGATCTCATCGCCGCGGTCAATGCCTTGTTCGTCGGCCATCCGAAGCCTTTCCTGCTCGACGAGATCCCCTATCCGGAGGTAAGGCCCGCCGCGCGGCAGCGTGCAGTATTGGATATCGAAGACGACGGCGAGGAGCCGTTCCGCTTTCTTTTGCTGCCGCCGGAGCAAGACGACAAAGGAAAGGAAAAGCCCTATTCGAAAGGCGCGGCAAGCCGGTTGACCGCCTCGGCGACCGCCTTCGAAATCGCCCGGCTGCTCAACGCCGCAAGCGAGGGCAAGGCGCGCCTGGGCGAGCGAAGCCTCGACGGGGGCGACATCGCCGTACTGGTCTCCACCCACGTCCAGGCGCGCTTGATCGAGGACGCGCTGTCGGCCTGCGGCATACCCAGCGTGCGCCAGGGGCAGGAGAACGTGTTCTCGACTCCCGAAGCGGCGGAACTCGAACGGATCTTGCAGGCGGTCGCCCAGCCCGGGCGGGAGCCGCTGATCAAGGCCGCGCTGGCGACGGAACTCATGAATCATACTGCCAACGCGATATTGGAACTGCAAAAGGACGAGAATGCTTGGGAAGCGATCTTCGACCGCTTCCAGACCTATCATCACGTCTGGCTGAGCGAAGGCTTCATGCCGATGTTCCGCCGCTGGTTCGAAGACGCCCGCATCACCGATCATTTGCCGCAATTCCGAGACGGCGAGCGGCGGCTGACCAATCTCCTGCACTTGGCCGAACTGC
>NZ_JBDIVO010000337.1:0-4896 GCF_039794385.1 Methylocaldum sp.
ACTCGGGAGTGCCCTGAATGCCGGCAACGTGAGATCCGTCGATCCGCTTGTCGATCTCGGGCACGAAGCAAGGAGCATGCGGCGAGCATAGTGCGCCGCTTATCCAGACGAACTCATCCGGCCTTGCCGAAGCAATGGACCAATCCTGCTCGTATCCGTAGCCGAAATCGATGCCGCCGGAGCTGTTCGCGCGTATGGATGGCGGCTCGCTGTCTTTACGGATGTAGAAACCAACATCGTAGCGCCCGACAAGCTGCCAAATTCCCTTCTTATCTAGCTCGTAACGAAGCACGCGGGACTCATGCGACGCGGCAAACGGACTATCGGCGTCGAGGCCAAGATTGCGAACTCCACCTCGCTCAGACACCAGCATTGCGTTGCTGGCGCTGCACTTGGGAAACGCGATATCAGTTACGGGGTGGCTACGGCCGGCACGCTCGATATCGCGCGCGTCAGTGAAGAAGTCCGGCAGCAGGTACTCTCTGCGCACGCTCGTTAGGTCGAATGCTCCGTCATCTTTGAGTGCCACTGACCAGACAGAGTTGCGTTTTTCCTCGTCACTGGCGGAGGTAAAATCAGGGCTGCCAAGCGCTTGGCTGCTCCAAACTGCGTAATAAAGGCGGATCTGCCCGCTTTGTGAGTCTTTCCTCACACCGACGCCCCAGACGCGGCGACGAAAATCCGCAATGTTCCAGCACGAAGGCGTCTTGGCAAAAGGCCCATGCGGGCAATCGGTGATGCGCGCCGCACTGCTCGGATCGAATCTCACTTGAGAGAGCGACTTCTCTTGGTCCGTTGCAGCGTCAAGGAAACGCGCGCGGCCATCGACGCCGTGATCGTATCGGCCGAGGTCTGAACCGTCGGACACGTGAAGGCGGTGGATCATGCCCGTCTCGAGGTCAGATACGTAGAGCTGTTTGTTCCACCGGTCGTAGGCGATGTTACCAAGCGCGGCGCCCGTGTTCTGCCTGCCATCGAGAGTTATGGTGGCGAATAACGAAGGAGCGTAGCCATTTGCTGCGTCGAGTTTCCAAACGGCACCAGGACCCGCGTTCGGGCCCCACATGCCCTCCATCCAGGCCGAATTGTCCGGAGTTCTGTGCAGTCCGAATGCGGAGGTGGCGGTGATATAGATGTTTGGTTGTTCTGCGTCGTCGATGGCGACGCCGAACACCTCGCCAACCTGGGCCGCTGTGACAGGGTTGCGTTGCGGCTCGTTCAGCCAGTGTTGGCCTTTGGGCGGCTGGGCCGGATTCCGCAATGAGATGATGCTTCCGACCACCCCATCGAGGTTGATAACCGTCTCGCCACTTGAATTTTTGGTCGTACCGGAAAAGCGGGTGAGGAATCCCTCACCCGGCTGAAGCGGCTCCTGTGCCGCAGCTTCGCGAGCAAGGAGGGAGCAGGCGAGCCATACAACGGCTGCCACCAGACAACGCAGCCCGGTCGAAACCACGCCGACTTTCCCTCTGATCGGCATGGAACGGCTCCCTACACCTGCTTACGACCAGGGGATGCAGGCCGGCCGGACTCTCCTAAGGGCCAGCGAGATATTCCTATGTGTCTAGCTGCCGGCATGGCACTTTCCGAGGTCCTTGCTCCAGTGCTGATCGGGAGGACAGCGAGGAGTCCCCGCCCCACCAGTGGGGCTTGCGCCGCCGCATCTCGCATTCCCCGGCACGCTCCACCCGGCCAAGGGCGGGCATGGACCGCACTGGGAACTATCGGCTGTCGGCACAAAAATGGCGTCGGGAGAGTAGCCAAGTTGCTGAATTGGGCAGCCTAAGCCACTGCCCGGCCCGCCGCTGTCGCTTCTGGAGCCAGTGGGACCACCGGTTTCCCCGCCGCCGTTCGGGTCCTCCGCCGCACCGGTATCTTCGCTATCGGTCCTACCATCGCCGCTCTCATCGCCGCTGCTGTCATTGCCGGTCGTTGCCCCTTCAGTGCACGCCCCCTCATCGTAGTTTTCTCTCTCGAGCGGCCCCAGTTCGTTAAATAGGGCCATCCGCTTCGCGTTAATTTCCGCGTAGAGACGCAGGAGACTGTCCCCATACTCGCGGTTCCTTTTTATCTCCAACTGATAGACCGCACGCCCTTGCCCCATTTTAATCGCCGCTTTCTTGTCTTCTTCTGAAAGCTGAGTCACCGATTCCACGCCAGACTTTTTAGCTTGTTCTGTAAGGGCTCTTTCTACCTCCCCGATCTTCATCGCCTGAAGCGCAAGTGCGTCGACCACGTTAGTAAGCCGCACTGGGCTTTCGTATTTTTTGATAATAGCTTGTAACTGTTCGGCTTTGCTCTTGCCGGCGCCAACTACGCCCCTGCCTGCAATGCCCATGGCTTGAAGCTTGTTTTCGTCCGGCGGCGGTCCTCCCTTGAACGATGCATCGAGGATCCTCTGCATGTCTGCGATTGTCGCGTTATTTTTCACCAACTCCACTCTGACTATTTCCAGATCCTTTTCAATTTTCCGGAGTTGAATGACTCTTTCGCAATATCCCTCGTACTCGGCAACGGCTGGCGTCACCCACATCATGGCGCTGAGTAAAACGCCAGTGATTGCGGACGAGGCTTGGAGCGACCGAGCTTTTAGCTTCCTTCCCGAGCTGCGCGAATACACGCCCCCAGTAAGACATTTGACCAGTTTGGAGCTGGGATTGACCAGTTTGGAGCTGGGAAATGAGTGCATCACGAGCCCCCGGCGCCTCCCTAACACCGTCAGTTTTTTACTATATGATAAATCGTGTGATTAGCTTGTTGAGCCAGATCAAGAAGAGTGCACGAGAGTTTTTAAAGCGTCTCCCGGTTTTTCTGCGGTGGAAACATAGTACTCGGCCTGAGGATTCCCTGCGATTTTTGTCGTTATCTGAACCGCGCTCGAAGTAACTTACGCCAGCTGTCCGCTTGTGGCACTTTAGCGACATGCGACATACCGGCTACTCAGTCCGAAATGTCGCCGGAAAGAGTCATGCACCGGCATAGCGAGTTTTCCATCCCTACTGAGTGCGCGGCCTCGTTTCAAATGGCTGGGGGCCAATTAGTACCTGCCACAGCGCGCCTATGCAGCGCCTAACTTTGGGATCCTAGCTAATTGAGAAGATAGTGCTCGGGCAGGAACCACCGACACGCACTCGAGCCTTTCGATCATTGTCAATCATGATGGCCCCCGCCACCGTGCGGCTTGTAAGTGGGGGGCGGGATGTGAATGCGAACGCAAAGCTGTCCTATACGGATCGTCCCGTATGGGCAGGGTGGCAGGGGCTGCACCCGGGGCGGCACCCGGACGGGAACGCAGCGATGCGTTCTCCTGTTGTATACGTATCCCTTCGGGCAACTCGTCTTCACCTTCGGCGGTTTTTTGGGCGGGTGCACCTTGGGCGTTGGCGCCGCCTTTGGCGGCTCGACCTTGACGCAGATTTCACCCTGCCTGACCGTGCCGTGCGGGCAGAGCACCGGCGGGGTAACAATTTTCGGCGGTTTTGGCGCGAACTCCGGCTCTTCGACCGTCAGCGGGAGCGGCGGGCACTCTACCTTGAATTCCCATTTAGTACCGCTCGTGCCGCCGGCACAGTTGGGAATGACCTCGACGCGGACGCTTGGTAGGCCGGCAGCCGGAAAATCCTTGCTGCCGGCACCACCCACGCATTGCGTGTCATGAATGAGCTGACCGCCCGCCGTGACCTTCATGTGGTCCTTGATGTTGTAGTGCTCCCATGAGAACTTGGCGGTGCCCTGGTAGCCTCCGAGATCGACGTCGATTGTCTCCGGCGTATCGCCGCCGGCCTTGATGGTGGCGTTGCATTTCTCGCTGCGGGGCGGGGCCGGCGGCGATGGTGGCGTCGTCCGCACCGGGGTGCAGGCGCGGTCGTTGGCCGGATTGTGGTCGCGATAGGGCCCCCAGACGATTTCGATGCAGTTCTCAGCGCCGGGCGGAATCGTACCCGGCATCTTTGCCGTGATCGTGAACGTGACCGGGGTGCCGGACTGCATGACAAGATCGGTTGGATGTTTACAGCGAAGCTCGGCGCCCGATTGCGTGCAGGTCCACGGCGCGGGCGAGACCGACTCGAAGGTCGCACCCGGAGGCAGCGTATCCTTGAGTTCGGGCCGGTCCGTCCACGGCCCCGGACCCTTGTTGATAAGCTGCACCTCAAAGCTGCACGAGCCGCCGGGCGTGCAGGCGGGGGTGGTCTGCGACTTCTTCATTTCGAAGTCCGGCAGTCCCGCCGGAGACTGTTGCGGCGGTGCGGCCTGCGGGCACTCAACCTTGAATTCCCACTGCGTGCCGGTCGACCCGTCGCAATTGGGAATGACCTCGACGCGGATACTGGTCAGGCCGGCAATCGGGAAATCCTTGCTGCCCGAGCCGCCCACGCATTGCGTGTCATGGATCAGTTGACCGCCGGCCGTCACCTTCATGCGGTCCTTGATGCTGTAGTGCTTCCACGAAAACTTGGCCGTGCCCTGGTAGCCGGTGAGATCGATGTCGATCGTCTCCGGCGTATCGCCGCCGGCCTTGATGGTGGCGTTGCATTTCTCGCTGCGCGGCGGCGGTGGTGTTTGCGGGCCACTCGGCGGAAGGCCGGCGCAGGCCTCGTCATTGCCGGGAACCGGATCGACATAGCCGGGCGGATGTTGCACCCGCACGCAGTTCTTGGCGCCGGCGGGGATCGTCGCGGGCATGGTGAGCGTGATCGTCACTTTCAGGCTCTGCATCGCCGGCAAGGTCACATCCGGATGCTCGCAGGTGACAGCGGCACCCGCCTGGTTGCAAACCCAGGGGGCTGTTCCGCTCTTGAATGTTGCGCCCGGCGGCAAGGTGTCGGTGAGGGTGGGACGGCCGGTCCAAGCCCCGGGACCGCGATTGGTGAACCACAGCTCGAACTGGCAATCCTG
>NZ_JBDIVO010000338.1:0-4894 GCF_039794385.1 Methylocaldum sp.
CGGCTTGTCATCATTTAGTAATGACACCGTAAATTAATCGTCAACGATATGTAACAGTGCTCGCCTATCGTCACGCTCTCAAGCATCTGGTTGGGCTAAAGCTACGAGCAGTGTAATGATGAGCGACCGACAATCTCACATTCAGCGGGAAAGCGCCGGCGGTAAGCCATCAAATTACCGATCCGGTAATCCCACCTTCCGATCGATTTCGGCAAAGCGCCCGATTCAGAGCATGGTTTTAAGAGGTGGCACGGCGCGTGCCCTCTCGTCCGGCCTTTTGGAGCAATCAGGCACATTCAACGCGCTCTTGGCAATCCCAGCGTCAAAACCCGGAGAACAGCCGTCCCTTCGCATCAATCCGTCGGTATTCAATGCGACACCGGTAATGCGAACCGCTACCGCCACAGCATCGGCCGTACACGCTGAAAAGCAGCTCATTCTCTGGAGTCCACCGCTAGCAGGCAGCCATTACGCAATCAACGCCAAACCCGCTCCCGGCGACGAACCGGAGCAGCAAATCGGCTCCGAGCATTACGGGATGTATCTTTTTCCGATGGCCCGCGCCACCTTGACCTCTCATGGCCTTCTTTGCGCTAACCGCCGATATCTTAGCCAGCGGCTGCTGCATCCCTGCACGATTATCGGCGGAAAGCGTCCGGTCGACCCGATATCGAAAAAAGTCGCCGCTTATGGCGTGACTATCATGGAAATCAAAAAAGACGGCGCAGGTGAATGGAGCGTAATACCCGGCAAATACAATCGACGGATCACCGACAGCACGCCGGTGGACATTGCGGGGCCGGCGCGAGGTTCCGGCTTGCTGAAAACCGAGTACAGCCCGGACGGAACCAAAACCCGCGGAGTCTTCGTCAATTGCGCCTATAGTTTCACGCCTTGGCGAACTTATCTGGTCTGCGAAAGAAACTGGGCCATATACTTTATCAACCGAACCGGTCGTCCGCGAGAACATGCGCGTTATGGCATCAATACCGGCGGCGTCCGCCGTGAGTGGAGCGAGGACGACAGCGGCACCGGCGAGCACGCCCGCTTCGATGCTTCGGCAAGAGGCGCCGACGCCACGGAAGATTATCGCAACGAACCAAACTGTCAGGGCTGGATTTTGGAGATCGACCCTTTCGATCCTGAAAGCACGCCCAAGAAACGTACCGCCATGGGACGGCTCGCCCATACCGGCGCCTGGCTGGCACCGGTGAAGGAGGGTCATCCGCTGGTCTGGTACATGAGCGATGACGACCCGGACGAGTACATCTACAAATTCGTCACCAAGGCTCGGTTCCACCGGCGAACCGCCAACGGCGACATGCTGGACGAGGGAACCTTGTACGCGGCACGGTTCAACGAGGATGGGACCGGCGACTGGCTGGCTCTGGACTTGGGCGATTCTTCCTTTCGAACCGCTGCCGCAGCTCGATCTGCGGTATTCAAGAACCAGGCCGATGTTCTAGTGAATACTCGTCTGGCGGCAGATATAGTCGGAGCGACCGCGATGGACCGTCCGCAATGGCGTTCCGTCCATCCTCTATCCTGCGAGGTCTATCTCACGATGACCGACGATCCCGACCGCACGGCACCAGGCACGCCGCGCGCCCCGAACAGCTGCGGCCACATCGTTCGCTGGAGCGAACAAGACAATCGCTCCTTTGCCACGAAATTCAAATGGGATCTCTTCGCAATTGCGCCCGAGAGCGACGCCCCCGCGCAATCCGAGGCTCATGGTCCGGAGCGCTTGCCCAAGCGGACGGCTTCGCCGGCCTGAGCAACGTACGGATCGTTCCCTGAAAGTCTTCCCGGCCCGCGCATCCGCTTAGGTGGACGAATCGCCGGAAAACTGGCTCAACGCGCGTTGGGCGTCCTCGCGACCGATATAGTCGCCTTCGGTCCTTACGGCCTTTTCCAGGCGCTCCTTGGCCTGGGCCTTATCGCCCGCCTGGAGGTACACCATGCCGAGGTGATACTGGAAAATGGGTACCTCGGGCGCCTGCGCCACGGCCTTTTCCAACAGCCCCCGCGCCGTCGTCAACTCGCCCAACTGCCGGTAAATCCAGCCGAGCGTGTCGAGGAACGCGGGCTCGGTCGCCGTCTCGAACCGCTGGGCCAACGCCAGCGCCCGCTGGAGTTTGTCGCGGTCGGCCGCATCCAGGCTGAGCAGGGCGGCCAGGTTGTTGCGCGCCAGCGCGTCATTCGGGTTGCGGGCCAGGACCGCCTCATATTCCGCCATGGCCCCCGCCCAGTCCTTGCTGCGCTCCAGGACCCTGGCCAGTCCCATCCGCGCCGCGCGGTCCTCGGGCGCCGCCGCCAGCGCCCGCCGGTAGGCCGCCGCCGCGCCCTTCAGGTCCTTTTTCTGCTCATGGACCGCGGCAAGGTTGTGGTACGGCAGCCGCCATTGGGGATGGATCTCGATCGCCCGCTCAAAGGCTTGGATGGCCTCCGTCTCCTGGTTTCGCGCCAGATGGTAGAGCCCCAGTAACTGGTGGGCGGTCGGGTGCTTCGGATCGTCCTTCAGGGCTTTCCGGATCCGCGCCAGCGCCTTCTCCGGCTGCTGCGCGGCGAGGTGGAGCCCGACGATGGCCTTCAAGGGCTCGTAGTCGTTTTGGGCGCGGGAAAGCGCCGTTTCGTATTCCGCCAGCGCCGCCTCGGGCTGTTTCCGGCTTTGGTAGAGTTGGCCCAGGCGGAACGGCCCGACGGCTTTATCGGGGAAGCGGTCCTTGATCTCCTTGAGGAGCGGCTCCAGGGCGTCCGTCTGCTGGCTCGCCACCAGCAGGTCCGCCTTGAGGTTGAGCCCGTCGAGGTGCTTCGGCTGTTGCTTGAGGAATTCGTTGAGCTTGTCGAGGGCCAGGCTGGGGTTTTTCTGCCCGACCAGGAATTCGACCAGCAGTTTCCTCAGCCGGTAGTCCGCAGGATTCACGGCCACCGCCTTGTCCAGCTGTTCCTGGGCCAGGGCGGGCTTGCCGTCCAGGAGATAGGCCTGGGCCAGCCGGGTCAGCACCTCGGTCGACTCCGGCTGATCTTTCAACAAGGCCCGGAACGCGGCGATGGCGTCCTGGGCTTCCCGCCGCGCCAGCGCCAGCCGGCCTTCAAGCGATAGCGCCGGATGGTCTTTGGGGTTTTCCGCCAGCACCTGTTTCACCAGGTCCCGCGCCTCGTCGCTCCGCCCGCGCTTCGCCAAAAGCTCCGCCAGCTGCGTCATGGCCTTGAAGCCGTCCGGCTGGTTTTCGTGGTCGGCGATCAGGGCGCGGTAGACGCTTTCCGCCTGATCGGCCTCGCCGAGCTGTTGGTGCACCTGGGCGAGCCCGAAGCGCAGGGCGGTGTGCGTCGGGCGGGCCGCGATGACCGCGGTCAGTTCGCTGACCGCCCGCGCCCCGTCGCCGCGCTTCACGAAAAACTCGGCGAGCCACAGCGGTGCTCTCGGGTCCTCGGGGAAGTCCTTCTGGGCGGTGCGGAGCGTTGCTTCCGCGGCGTCGAAGCGACGCTGTTTCAGGTAGAACTCGGTCAGCAGCCCCCGGTGTTCGAGGCGGTCGGGTTGGGCCGCGATCAGGGCCTTGAGGGTCTCTTCCGCCGCCTCCGCCTGGCCCTGTTGCTGGTGCAGCCTCGCCAGCGCCATCAGCAGCGCCGGCTGGTTCGGCTGGATCTTGAGCCCGGTTTCGAGCACCCCGATCGCTTCGGCCGGCTGTCCTTGCTGGGCCCAATGGAGGGCCAGCACCAGATAGGGGTCGGGCCGGGCCGGCTGCTCCGCCACGATCGCCTCCAGTTGCGCCCGCATCGACGCGCTGTCCCCCTGGAGGTTCGCGATCGCCGCCTTCAGCATCCGCACTTCGAGGTCCGAGGGCCGTTCCTCGGCCACCGGCCCCAGGAGTTCCTGGGCTTTCGCGGCGTCCTTCGCCAGCAGGTAGAACTTCGCCAGTTTGAGCTGGGCGTCGCGGTGGGTCGGGTCGAGTTCGACCGCCTTTTGATAGAGGGCGAACGCCTCGCGCCAGTGCTTCTGGTCTTCTTCGATCCGGCCCAGGTAGAAATAGGGGCTCGCGGCCTTGGGGTCGATCTGCAGGACGTTCTTGAACTCGACCTTGGCCTTGTCCAGATTCTGCGCCTCGACATACTGGAGGCCGCGCGCCAGGTGCGCGGCCTTGCGCTCCTCCGCCCCGCCGCACGCGGTCAACACCCAGGCCACCACCACCCAGGCCGGAACGGGCCGAACCAGACTCAGTTTCATAAACGCTCCCTAGCTCGATAGAGACAGCATTGCAGAAAAATCAGGTAGGCTAGGTGTTACATAAGCAACACCGACAGCCCACCGTCTAAGCCGAATATGACAGCATGGCTTCATGTCAGCTTTGTGAAACGGTGTTCCGTCGTTGGAACAGAACTGTAACAATCGTCTGTTAGCGTAATGCTGGATAGGCGACAAGAAGCTGTCTTCAAACGTCACGAGCGACGTCAGGGCAAAGCGCGAAAGGGCGAGCCCCAGGGATGGGGCGAGTCAAAACCGGAGTGTACAGAGGAGTGCATGCGGATTTTAAGCTCTTGAGCAACGAAAGCATGGCGGCGCGCAGTAGTTTGAAGACAGCTTCTAAGACGGACCCATCGTCTGAATCGTCGGGCGAGTATTGCCCGCTGTTCCTTCATTTTCGTATTTCTCTGCGTCACAGCTCCTATGTATCTCCAATTGCTCAAATTTGCAGCACTCTTGGCATTCGCTACCGGCGCACTCGGAAATGGCGAAAATTCGCCGCCCCTGATAGAAAGCCACAGGGACTACCGCATTGTCCCCGGAGACGTGCTGGAGATTTCGGTGTGGCGCGAGGAGGGCCTTACCAAACAGGTCCTGGTCCGCGCCGACGGCGGCCTCTCCTTCCCCCTGGTCGGCGACCTCGCGGCC
>NZ_JBDIVO010000339.1:0-4877 GCF_039794385.1 Methylocaldum sp.
AACTGTCCCGGTCGTGGCGCAGGGCGTAATAGAGTCCGACGATGCGGGTCTGGTTGAGCGTGTAGATCAGCAGGCTTCCCCCTAACAGCCCCTGGAGTTTGTGTCGGAGGCGGGCTGGAAAAACGAGCAAGGCGGCGACGAGGAGCAGCAGGGTTTCGGTGCCTTCGCAGCCGTTCAGGACGTTCAGCCGGGCCCAGGGCGAGACCCATCGGTGCCCCTCCGCGATCACCCGTTCGCCGGGGGTCAGCCAATCGATCAGGGCGGCGCTCGGCCGCACCGTGAGCGTATCGATGAGAAGCCGCTCCAGCGGGCCGCCGCGAGCGTCCTGGTACAGCCACTGCAGGCTGCCGTAAAGCAGCAAAAACCGCATCGGCAGGCTGAGATATCGGGGCCAGCCGCCGCGGAATGGGCGAATCGGTAGGGCGCGAATCATTGGGAGCGGACCGGTTGAGTCGAAATAGCGATACTGCCGGTTGGTGAGGGTTATGCGATGTTGCGAGCGGAGGGTAAGGCTTCCCCGTTACAACTTGATGACGGTTATGTTGCTGAACCTAAGACTGGGCGGCAGTCGAATTCTGAAGAAAAGCCGCCTGTCGATGGATCTGATCGACAATCATCAAGGGAAGACACTTTTTGGCGCATGTCGGGTCAAATTCCTGCCGGGCATCATCAATACGGCTTAACACGATCGCTTCGCCAAGCTCGATGAATGGGCCTACCGGAACTAGACGCCCGGTGAGAATGGTCTAAAATAGTTTAACGATCATTTGGATCATCAAAGCCATGACCTCCCATTGCAAAGACAGCCCCTCGAAAAAGAGACCCCGGCGCGAGCGACCGGTGCTCTCGAGCGTGGTGGCCGTCGATATCGAGCCGCGCACCAAACCCTCACTGGCGGCGCGCGGCCAGTGGGTTGTTCGAGATCACAGCGGCCGGTTTTCGAAAGCCCAGAAGCCTTCTGCATCCGAACCGCCTAGTCAATCACCCCTTTTCCCGCTCACCCTGTTTTTCGATAACGAGGCTGCCCGTGACGCCCTCTATCAGCGCCTGACGGATGAGGCGCCGGAGGCGGCTGAGCAAAAGCGCTGGGACACTATCGATGCAACGCTCCGGTTTCTGGAAGACAAGCCGGAACTCTACACACAGGAGAGTTTGGCGCACCACGTTATCCGAAACGCTCGGCTGCGCGCCGAATTCGCGCGTGATCCCGGCTTGTTGAACAGCGAAGACGTGGCCGATCTGAATGCCTCGGAAGCCAAAAACCGAGCGGCTTGCGCCAATCGACTGAAAGCCAAAGGGCTTGTGTTTGCCGTCGACTTCCGCGGCGAACAGTGGTATCCGGCCTTTCAGTTCGATCCGGAAACGGGACATCCCAAGCCGATCATGAAAGAGATCCTGGCGCACGCCAAGGGACGACTCGAAGGCTGGAGCCTGGCCTTCTGGTTCGTGACGCCGAACAGCTTTTTGGATGAGCGCACCCCCATGTCGCTCATGGATGACCATCCCGAAGCGGTGATTGCGGCGCTCGACCACGAACTCTCCGAATTTCCGGGTTAATGCGGTTCCCGGAACCGCCGCCGCCCGAACACCTCGATCCGCTGATCGCGACCTGGCCGGCCGACCGGCCTTTTTTCAGAGTTCACCCGCGCCGATATGCGCCGGATCAATTCAATGCGAGTGGTGCGGGGCAGGCTCGATTTTCTCCACTGGTGGTCGATGGCCGCATCGTGCCCACGCTTTATGGGGCGGATAGCCTGGAAGGCGCCCTGTCGGAATCCGTGTTCCGCTTCGTGCCCGCCGGTGATCAGGAGCTTCGGGCGCGCCGGGTCTTTACCGCCAGCCTGACGGATCTCATGGTCTCTCAGGTGGCCGTTCGCCGAGACCTCACACTGATGGACCTTCGGGGATTTGGATTGGGCGGAGCGCGGATTCCGATTACTCGCGTGGCGCTGATCGAATCCAATGCCACCCATTATCCGGACACTCGGCGCTGGAGCGAAACCTTTTATCGTCACCCGAGGACGGTCGATGGCCTGATCTGGGTGTCTCGCCAATACGACCAAGCCCAGTGCTTCGTCGTCTTCGGCGACCGCGTGGGCGCCGAGCTTTATTCGACGGCCCCCTCACAAGCCCTGCTCGAGGGCAAGATGTTCATCGAGTTGCTTAGAATCGCTCAACTCGCCAAGATCGATCTGATCTTGCCATGAGCCACAACTGGCGCCTCCTTGACCGGGGCCAAGGGTTAGGGACTCTTCCTTATTACTATTACTATTCGACATCCATCTCGATCTAATACAGCCCTTCGAGAAGGCAGATTCCCCATCCCCCAACACTATTGTTCTGCCTTCTCTTTTTTGACGCCAAACAGTCGGCGTCGAACCGACTTCCCAATGGGGTCGGCACCCTTCAATCCGGAATGAGATTCCACGCCTGTAAGGCATAGTACAGATGTGGGGATCGAATCGATCCAGCTCTTTAGCTTCGGCCAGATGCTCTGCAGAGGCTGGTAAAAGCCGCAGACCACCGGCACATCGAATCGGGGAGGACCCTCGTAGACAAGCGAAAGGCTCTGGCCGGTCAGCATATTGGTGGCCTTGAACCGGGCCACGCCCTTATCCCCGATCGGCCCCATATTTCGATCTCAAGATTCCGTCCTGTACGACCGTAGCACCCGACGTGTATCTGACATCAGCGCAGCGACCGAAGAACACGCTTGCTAAAGCCGTCGGCAAGGCCAATGCGAGAAGCCCGCCGCCGCGCGGTTCCTGGTGAAGGAATGGATTCTATAGGATTTTATTCGTATTTATACGATGCCAGGCGTATAATTATGAATAATTTCCTATAAATGAGAGGCGCCATGGACAGAATTCGGAATCCATTTTCTCCTGGAGCGGGTTCTCCACCGCCGGAACTGGCAGGTCGCGACAGTATCCTGGAGCAGGCTCAGGTCCTTTTCGGCCGAGTGCTCGCGAAGCGCCCCGAGAAAAGTCTTCTGATAACCGGGCTGCGCGGTGTGGGAAAAACGGTACTCCTCAACGAAATGGAACGGATGGCCCAAGGCGAGGGATATCGAACTATCCTAATCGAGGCTCATGAAAATAAATCTCTGGCATTGCTTCTAGCCCCTCATCTGCGTCGTCTGCTTTTTGATCTGGACCGGATCGCCGGGAATGGTAACAAGGTTCGTCGAGGGATAGGAGTGCTCAAAAGCTTTATCAGTGGAATCAAGATTACGGTGGGAGACGTCGAAATCGGACTGGATATCGAGCCGGAACAAGGTGCTGCCGACAGCGGTGATTTGGAAGTCGATCTCTCAAATCTCTTTACGGCGGTTGCCGAGGCAGCGGATGAACGCCGCACAGCTATATCGATTCTGATTGACGAAATTCAATATTTCAACTCGCAAGAGCTGAGCGCCTTGATTATGGCTATGCACAAAATGCAGCAGCGTAAGCTTCCTCTGGTACTGGTCGGGGCTGGACTGCCAATTCTTCCGGGATTGGCCGGTGAATCCAAATCCTACGCCGAGCGGTTGTTCAATTTCCCTGATGTCGGGCCCCTTGCAGAATCAGATGCTGCCAAGGCGATTCGTGACCCAATTATAAATGCAGGAGAATCCATTGATTCGGATGCACTGCATGAAATTTTTCGGCTGACAAAAGGCTATCCATACTTTCTTCAAGAATGGGGTTATCAGTCATGGAATCATGCGCAGGTGTCACCGATTAACCTTCAAGATGTACGTGAGACAACGGATCTGGTTACTAAACGCCTTGATGCAAATTTCTTTCGGGTACGCTTTGATCGCCTTACCCCCCGGGAAAAGCAGTATCTCCGCGCCATGGCTGAGCTTGGCCCCGGCCCCTATCGAACGGCGGATATCGCCGATTTACTGGAGGTAAAAATTACCACCCTCGGTCCGGTGCGGGCCAGCCTTATCAAAAAAGGGATGGTCTATAGCCCTTCCCATGGCGACATGACTTTTACCGTACCACTTTTCGATGAATTTATGCTCCGCGTCATGCCTGAATTCGATCGACCGAATAAGCACAGGAGGCAAACATAAGTCCCGGATAAAAAAATGTTCAATCGCTCAACTCGCCAAGATCGACCTGATCTTGCCATGACGCACTGACGTCACTCCCCTACTCCGCTTCCCGGATCTCCTCCGGCCCCTCATACTGAAGCGAAATGCTCTGGCCGGGTCGGATCAATTCCTAACGTCTACAAATCAGCCTTCCGTCGCCTCCCAAGACATAAGCCATCCGCTATTGTTTTCATGGCGAAGCCTTATGAATGACTACGAGCCGATTTGTTTCCTGAATTTATACAAATTTTCGTTACACAAATAGCTGAGTTCAGCTATGATTATTTCCGTAGATCAAACTATGGAGACTAATATGCACATTTTATTGCTTCTTGCGATCATCCCATTCTTGGTGCTGATCGCGACTCTTGGCTTTTTCGTGTTAATGGTGATCGCGTCTGCGGTCGTTGAATTTCCGCTGGTTCTGCTGGTGGCCGTAGGTCTTGGCGTGGTAATTCGCCGAGCGCTTCCGAACCTAAGCAAAAAGCGGGATACCCTATGCGAGTCGATGTAATCTGTCGATTCCAATCGACCTCATGAAAATCCCAGCCTCGGTGCTGGGATTTTTTTTGCGGATCTAAAAATACTTTCCAGACCAACCAACTACTGATCGCTTATCCGAAACACCTTCAGATAGCTATTATTTGATAGGGTTCGCGCATCACCTGTCAACGCCGACTGAAAAGTGACCCCTTTTGAGGGTTTCTCGTCGAAGTAAAATTGACCCCCTGGGGCCCAAAGGTTATTCGACGGCCGCTATCGGCGGCGGGGTTGTTCCGGCCTTGCGCTT
>NZ_JBDIVO010000340.1:0-4866 GCF_039794385.1 Methylocaldum sp.
ATTCCTCGCCGTAGGCGACCAGCGGCCAGCCATAGTTCTTGCCCTTGACGATCAGGTTCAGCTCGTCGCCGCCCTTAGCGCCGTGCTCGACCACCCAGAACTGTCCTTCCGGATCGAAGGCCGTGGCCTGGATGTTGCGATGGCCGAGCGTCCAGATCTCGGGCAGTGCGTTGGGCTGGCCGACGAAGGGATTGTCCTTCGGCGACGAGCCGTCCGGGTTGATCCGTAGGACCTTGCCCAGATGGCTGTCGAGCTGCTGCGCGTACTTGCGCATCTCCGCGTCCCAGCGTTCGCCGGTCGTCACGTACAGCATGCCGTCCGGACCGAAGGCGATTCGCGAACCGTAGTGCTTGTCGCCGTCGTAGGTCGGCAGCGCCCGAAAGATCACCCGAACCTGGTCCAGGCTACGCCGGTCGGGGGACAGTACGCCGCGGGCGACGGTGGTGCCGTTGCCGCCCCGCCGCGGTTCGGTATAGCTCCAGAAGATCGTCCGGTCGGCCGCGAAGTTCGGGCTCAGCACGACGTCGAGCAGGCCCCCCTGGCCGCGCGCGTCGACCGCCGGCACGCCGGCAATCGGCTGCCCCAATTCTCCATTGGCCGAGACGATCCGCATGCGGCCGGGCTTTTCCGTGACCAGCAGGTCGCCGCCGGGAAGAGGCTCCACGGCCCACGGTTTCTCCAGCCCTTTCGTGAGCACGACGACGTCGAAAGCGACATTCGATTCGATCGCGCAAGCTCGGGTCTGGCCGGGAAACGCCGGACGCTGACTCGGCACGTTGGGTGGGCGTGTCTCGATCGGCGGACAGGCGCCCGCCCCACCGGACGTCTGCGCCCCGCCGCTGCCCGTCGCGGCAGCCAAAGCGATCATCGAGATGAATGCGGTGCGGAAAGTCTGCATGGATCGGCCCTCCTTTGCCGGACGCTTCCATTCTTGAGACCAGCGAGACAATAAGAAGTGCGCCGTTCCAACGGTGCGTTCGCCGGTCGCTATGCGCCCCTAACCACCGGCCAGAGCCAGGCCGACCAGAACCGCGCATTCGGTGAGTTCTATCGTCGCTCCGGCGGTGTCCCCGGTAGTTCCGCCGATGCGCCGGATCATCGACAGCCGCAGCCAGCAAAACAAGGCGCCGGTTGCAAGCAAAGGCCAGATACCGCGTACGCTGACAGCCAGCAGGACGCCAACGAGGGTCGCGGACAACACCAGTGTGCCGCCCCGGCGCGGCAGATGCCGCGCCAGCTCGGAGCCGAGACCGCCGGGGCGTACATACGGCGTGCTGAGAAACAGCAGCAGCGGTGCGGCGCGACCCAGCACCGGCGCCAGCGCGAGGGCTGTCCAGTCGTGCCGGGCCATGACGGATTCCAGCGCGGCAGCCTTAAGGAGGAGAACCAGCACCACCACGACCACGGCGACCGGGCCGCTGCGCGGGTCTTTCATGATCGCGAGGGTGCGCTCCCGGTCGCCGAAGCCTCCAGCCCAGGCGTCGGCGCTATCCGCGAGTCCATCCAGATGCAGGGCTCCGGTCAAGGCCACCCACACCGTCAGCATGATCGCCGCGGGCAGCCAGCCGCCGACCTCGCTCAAGAACTGGGCCAATACCGCGAGCGTCAATCCCAGACCCAAGCCGACCAGGGGATAAAACAGCAGCGAACGACCCAGCGCCGAACCATCCGGCGGCGCATCCAGACGCACCGGCAGCCGGGTCAGGAACTGAAGAGCGATCAAAAGGGGTCTGAGTTCGCTCATGGACGCACCTCCTCGCAACGCTGCCCGCTCCCGCAGAGGCTATGCAGCGAGGCGTGCGGCACGTCGATTTCGAGCAAACGGGCGAGCGGCCATTGCCGCGCATGACAGAGCATCACGCGGATCACACCGCCATGGGTGACGAGCAGCAGACGGCGACCCAGGTTGTGCGCCGTCAGCCGGTCCCAAAGAGCATCGAGCGTCCGCTCCCGGAATGCCTCCACCGACTCCGCACCAGGCGGCGGGTGCCGGAGGGGATCGCCGAGAAAACGGGTCAGCGCGAGCGGTGCCGTGGCCATCAGCTCGGCATAGCTGCGCCCTTCCCAGTCGCCGAAATGGATCTCCCTGAGCCGTTCGTCGATTTCCAGAGGAATGCTCAATCTTTGGGCCAGGCTTGCGGCGAATGCGGCACAGCGCGACAAAGGCGAGGTGACGATCTCATCCCAGGGTCCCGCGTTGGCCACGGCGCATTCCATCTGCCGGATACCCTCGTCGGTGAGCGGATCGTCCAGGCTGCCGCGAAACCGCGTGCCACCCACGGTTTCGCCGTGGCGCAGAAGGTCGATATGAACGACACCATCACTCACGGCGATTTGCCCGCAATCCCCGCCTCTTCGAAAGTCACCATACCCGAGTGCAGGGCGCAGGCCAGCCGCAGCAAGGGCAGCGCTGCGGCGGCTCCGCTGCCTTCGCCGAGGCGCATTCCCAAATCAAGCAAGGGCTTCCCGTCCAGGGCCGTCAGAATCCGTTTATGCCCCGGTTCCGCCGAAGTGTGGGCGTAGAGAAACCAGCCGGCGGCTCCCGGACACAGCCGTTCCGCCGTCAAAGCCGCCGCAGTGCAGATGAATCCGTCCACCAGCACCGGCAGACCTTGCTGCGCGCAGGCGACGAAGGCCCCGGCGAGGGCGGCGATTTCGAAACCGCCGAGCCGGCGCAAGGCCTCCAGCGGATTGCCCAGATACGGACCATGCAGAGCGAGCGCCCGGCGAATCACCTCGGCTTTGTGCCGCACGCCTTCCGTGCCCAGACCCGCACCGGGACCAGCCAGCGATTCGGCCGTCTCGCCGAGCAAGGCCGAGGCCAGTGCGGCGGCGGCGGTGGTGTTGCCTATGCCCATCTCGCCGCCGATGAAGATTTGGGCTCCGGCCGAGCGGGCGCGCTCGGCGGCATCACGGCCCGTACGGAGAGCCTGTGCCAACTGGCGTTCGGTCATGGCCGGTCCGCGCACGAAATTCGCGGTGCCCGGCCCGAGACGGAGGTCCAGCACGCCGGTTACGGGACCCGCATTCTCGACCGTGCCCATGTCGATCAACTCCAGATCCGCGCCGAGCGTGCGGGCGAGCACGCTCACCGCCGCGCCGCCCTGTGCGAACTGGCGCACCATGGCCGCCGTGACCGACTGGGGAAAGGCCGATATGCCCTCCTCCGCCACGCCGTGATCCCCGGCGAACAGGACGATGCGCACCCGGTCGGCGGAAGGCTTGGACGTTCCCTGCCAGGCGGCGAGCCGGATCGCCAGCGCTTCTAGCCGTCCCAGCGCGCCCGGCGGCTTGATGAGCATCGACTGACGTTCCGCGGCCATGCGCGCGGCTTCCTCGTCGGGTTGAGCCACCGGTCCTTTCAGCCATGCAATGTCCCCGGTCACAGTTTTTCCCCCTTCAACACCCATGGAAGACCCGCCACGGTCAGAATCACCCGGTCGCAGACACCCGCCAATGCCTGATGCAACAGGCCGGCCTCGTCGCAATAGCGGCGGCTCAGTTCCCCCGGCGGCAGCACGCCCATATTGGTTTCGTTGCCGATCAGAATGATGTGTCCCGGAAGACCGGGCAGCACTTCGATCAAAGCGTCCCGCTCGCGTGCAAGCCTCGCCGCGTCGGTCTCGCACAAGAGCTGGGTCAGCCATAGGGTGAGACAATCGACGATCAGGCAGCGCCCTTCCGCCGCGCGGGCGCGCAAGGCTACGGCCAATTCCAGCGGCTCTTCGACCAGGTCCCAATCGGGCGGGCGCCGCCGCCGATGGTCTTCCACCCGTTGCCGCATGCCCTCGTCGCCGACTCGTGCCGTAGCGATATAGGTCACGGCCAGGCCGCTGTCCACCGCCCGCTTTTCCGCCAATCGGCTTTTCCCGGAGCGAACCCCGCCCAGAATCAATTCCTTCACGCGTATACTCCCTGCCGGTTCAGGTCCAACATCCGATCGATCGCATTCATGTCCAGGTGGGCGCCTACGGCATCCGCCAGACGGTCGATTTCCGCTTCCCGAATAGCGGCGTAATCCGGGGTTTCCGGCTCGGCCAGCCCGGCCCAGCGGAGAATGGCATCGGTCGCGGCGTTCGACTCGAACAATCCATGCAGATAGGTCCCCATGATCTGCCCGTCCTCCGAGCACGCGCCGTCGTTTCTGTCCGTCAGCCGGGCGAAAGGGCGTTCCAGCGCCGGTCCTTTCGTCACGCCGGCATGAATTTCGTAACCCGTCACCGGCGCGTTCTCCAGCGTCAATTCGCCTCGTACGTTGCGGAGCTGCTTTTCCGGCTCCAGCACCGTGCTCAGGTCCAGCCAGCCGAACCCGGCACGGGAACCTGCCTCGCCTTCCAGGCCCAAAGGATCGTGAATCTCTTGTCCGAGCATTTGAAAACCGCCGCAAATGCCGAGCAGTTTACCGCCATAGCGCAGATGGCGCCGAAGATAAGCCTCCCAGCCGGTTGTACGCAGGAACGATAGGTCG
The DNA here is from genome assembly GCF_039794385.1 of Methylocaldum sp. Taxonomy (NCBI): domain Bacteria; kingdom Pseudomonadati; phylum Pseudomonadota; class Gammaproteobacteria; order Methylococcales; family Methylococcaceae; genus Methylocaldum; species Methylocaldum sp. The sequence continues at coordinate 4,469 of NZ_JBDIVO010000340.1, forward strand.
GCGCGCACGCTCTTGGAGCCGGGCAGGATCACGAGGTCCGCGGGAGGCGGCGCCTCGCTCGGATATACGAAGCGAAGGTCGACCTGCATATGCAGGCGCAGCGGATCGAAATCGGTGTGGTTGCTGATCCGCGGCGTGACCGGAACGACCACCCGCAGAGCCCCGGCGCTCGCGCCTCTCTGTCCGGATTCGATCGCATCTTCCGCCTCCAGATGCAGACCGTGGAGATAAGGCAGTACGCCCAAAACCGGCTTGCCGGTCTCCCGCTCCAGCCAGTCCAGCCCCGGTTGCAGCAGAGCGATGTCGCCGCGGAAGCGGTTGATGACGAAGCCGGCCACCCGTGCCCGTTCGCTTTCCGACAAGAGCGCAAGAGTGCCGACCAGATGGGCGAACACGCC
>NZ_JBDIVO010000341.1:0-4860 GCF_039794385.1 Methylocaldum sp.
CCATGATGCTGCTGATCCCGGAAGCGTGGGCCGGCAATCCCTTGATGGACGAAAAACTCCGCGCCTTCTACGAATACTACTCGGCCCTGATGGAACCCTGGGATGGTCCGGCCGCCGTGGCCTTTACAGACGGACGGCAGATCGGCGCCACGCTCGACCGTAACGGCCTGCGTCCGGCGCGCTATCTCATCACCGACGACGACACCGTGGTGATGGCCTCCGAGATGGGCGTGCTGACCATTCCGGAACACAAGATCGTCAAGAAATGGCGTTTGCAGCCCGGCAAGATGTTCCTGATCGACCTCGAACAGGGCCGCATCATCGACGATGCCGAAATCAAATCGGAACTGGCCAATCGCGAGCCGTATCAGCAGTGGCTCAACGATACCCAGATTCAATTGGAAAAGCTGCCGGCCGAAATCGCCGCGATGCCGCCCGACTCGGAGACCCTGCTCGATCGGCAGCAGGCTTTCGGCTACACCCAGGAAGACATCAAGTTTTTCCTGACCCCCATGGCCTTGAGCGGTCAGGAACCGGTCGGCTCCATGGGCATCGATGCGGCGCTCGCGGTGCTCTCCAAGCGTTCGCGATTGCTCTACGACTATTTCAAGCAGGGTTTCGCGCAAGTTACCAACCCGGCCATCGACCCGATCCGCGAAGAACTGGTCATGTCGCTGGTGTCCCACATCGGCCCGCGGCCGAATTTACTGGCGCTCCACAATGGCGGCAGCCACAAGCGGCTGGAAGTGCATCAGCCGATCCTGACCAATAAGGATCTGGAAAAAATCCGCCGCATCGAGGCCCGCACCGGGGGCGCGTTCAAGACCAAAACCATCAGCTTCTGCTACTCGGCAGACACCGGCGCCGGCGGCATGGAACCGGCGTTGAAAGCCTTGTGCGCACGGGCCGAACAGGCGGTGCACGAGGGCAACAATATCCTGGTGCTGTCCGATCGGGACATCGATGCGGAGCACATCGCGATTCCGGCACTCCTGGCCACCTCCGCGGTCCATTATCACCTGACCCGGACGGGCCTTCGCACCAAGGTCGGCCTGGTTGTGGAAACCGGCGAAGCGCGCGAGGTACACCATTTCGCGCTGCTGGCGGGCTACGGCGCCGAAGCCGTCAATCCGTATCTGGCTTTCGACAGCCTGTCCGATCTGCGCGAGAAGCTGCCGGAACAGCTGTCCGAAGACGAGGTGCACAAGCGCTATATCAAGGCCATCGGCAAAGCCCTGCTCAAGATCATGTCCAAGATGGGCATCTCGACCTATCAGTCGTATTGCGGCGCTCAAATCTTCAATGCCGTGGGCTTGAGCGAAGAGTTCCTGGACGAATATTTCACCGGCACCGTCTGCACGATCGGCGGCGCGGGACTCCGAGAAATCGCCGAGGAAACCGTGCGCCGGCATCGTGTAGCTTTCAGCGATGCCCCGCTGTACCGGAATGCCCTGGACGTAGGCGGCGAATACGCCTACCGCGTTCGCGGCGAAGATCATGTGTGGACTCCGGAGACCATTTCCAAGCTGCAGCACGCCACACGCACCAACAGCTGGGAAACCTATGTGGACTACACCCGCTCGATCAACGAGCAGAGCGAACGTTTGCTCACGCTGCGCGGCTTGATGGACTTCAGGTTCGACGAACGGGAGTCGGTACCGCTGGATGAAGTGGAACCGGTCGCGGAAATCGTCAAACGCTTCGCCACAGGCGCCATGTCGTTCGGCTCGATTTCATACGAAGCCCATACCACGCTGGCGATCGCCATGAACCGCATCGGTGGCAAATCCAATACCGGCGAGGGCGGCGAATTGCCGGAACGCTTCAAACCTTTGCCCAACGGCGACTCCATGCGCTCGGCCATCAAGCAGGTAGCATCGGGCCGCTTCGGCGTGACGACCGAATATCTGGTCAATGCCGACGATCTGCAAATCAAGATTTCGCAGGGCGCCAAGCCCGGCGAAGGCGGCCAGCTGCCCGGCCACAAGGTGGATGCCATCATCGCCAAGGTGAGGCACTCCACGCCAGGGGTCGGTCTCATTTCCCCGCCGCCGCACCACGACATCTACTCGATAGAGGATCTGGCGCAGCTTATCCACGATCTTAAGAACGTTAACCCGGCCGCGCGCATCAGCGTCAAGCTGGTGTCCGAAGTGGGCGTCGGCACGATCGCTGCGGGCGTCGCCAAGGCTCATGCCGATCACGTCACCATCGCCGGCTACGACGGCGGCACCGGCGCCAGCCCGATCACCTCGATCAAGCACGCGGGGCTCCCTTGGGAAATCGGCTTGGCCGAGACCCACCAGACTCTCGTATTGAACAAGCTGCGCGGGCGCATCTGCGTGCAGGCGGACGGCGGCATGCGCACCGGGCGCGATGTCGTGATCGGCGCGCTTTTGGGCGCGGACGAATTCGGCTTCGCCACGGCGCCGCTGATCGTCGAAGGCTGCATCATGATGCGCAAATGCCATCTGAACACCTGCCCGGTAGGCGTCGCAACCCAGGACCCGGAACTCCGCAAGCGCTTCACCGGACAGCCGGAGCATGTCGTCAATTTCTTCTTCTTCATCGCCGAGGAAGTGCGCCAGCTTATGGCAAAACTTGGTTTCCGCCGGTTCGAGGAAATGATCGGGCGCTCCGACAAGCTCGATATGCGCAAGGCCATAGCCCACTGGAAAGCGGCCAAGGTCGATCTGTCCAGGATTTTGTACCGGCCGGAGCCCGGTGAGGGCGTGGCCATCTCCAATTGCGAACCGCAGGATCATGGCCTGGACAAGGCACTGGATCACAAGCTGATCGAACTGGCCCGCCCCGCACTCGACGAACGCAAGCCGGTCCGCATTGAAATGGGCGTGCGCAACTACAACCGCACGGTCGGCGCCATGCTGTCCGGCGAATTGGCGAAGCGTTACGGCCATACCGGTCTGCCCGAAGATACCATTTACATACGGATGAAAGGCACGGCCGGGCAAAGCTTCGGTGCTTTTCTGTCGGCCGGCATCACTCTGGAACTTGAGGGCGACGGGAACGATTACGTGGGCAAAGGGCTATCGGGTGGGCGCATCGCCATCTATCCGTCCCCGGAATCTCCGGTGGTGCCCGAGGAAAATATCATCGTCGGCAATACCGTGCTGTACGGTGCCATCAGCGGCGAATGCTATTTCCGCGGCGTCGCGGGAGAACGCTTCGCGGTGCGGAACTCCGGCGCCATCGCCGTCGTCGAAGGCGTCGGCGATCACGGCTGCGAATACATGACCGGCGGCGTCGTCGTGGTTCTGGGCTCGACCGGCCGTAACTTCGCTGCGGGCATGTCGGGCGGTGTCGCCTACGTGCTCGACGAAACCGGCGATTTCGAGCATCGGTGCAACCTGGCCATGGTCGAACTGGAACCGGTTTTGGCCGAGGACATCGCCCTGGAAAATCTCGATCACCAGGGCGGCGATCTGGAAACCCACGGAATGGTGGACATCATGCATGACATGACCCGTCACGACGTTCAGCGCCTGCGAACCCTGATCGAAAAGCACCGCCGTTACACGGGCAGTGGACGAGCGAAGCAGATTCTCGAGAACTGGTCGGCTTACGCGCCGCGTTTCGTCAAGGTCATGCCGGTCGATTACCGTCAGGCGCTCGAAAAAATGCAGAAGACAAAAACGCAGACCGAAGTTCACCACTAGACGCGGGGGGCGTGGCGTAAACGCGCCCCTCGCCGACCCGGACCGATCGGAAAAATGGAAGGCACTTCGGCAAACAAGACCCCGAGGTCTAGAGCTTTCTCGTGCAATAAAGCACAGTAACGAGGTAGAAACAGAATGGGCAAACCCACGGGATTCATGGAAATCTCACGTCAGGACAGACGCTACAAGCTGGTGGCGGACCGTCTCCAGCACTACCAGGAATTCGTCGTCCCGCTGACCGAAGAGGAAGTCAGCCGTCAAGGCGCGCGCTGCATGGATTGCGGCATTCCCTATTGTCATCAGGGCTGCCCGGTCAATAACATCATCCCCGACTGGAACGACCTCGTTTATCAAGGAAATTGGCGTGAAGCCATCGAGGTACTGCACAGCACCAACAACTTTCCCGAGTTCACCGGCCGTATCTGTCCGGCGCCGTGCGAAGCGGCCTGCACGCTGAATCTGACCGACGAACCGGTCACGATCAAAACTATCGAGTGCTCCATCATCGACAAAGCTTGGGAGATGGGCTGGGTCAAGCCGCTGATACCCCAGCATCGAACCGGCAAAAAGGTGGCGGTAGTGGGTTCCGGTCCCGCCGGTCTTGCCTGCGCGCAACAATTGGCCCGCGTCGGCCACAGTGTCGTGGTTTATGAAAAGGCCGACCGCATCGGCGGACTGCTGCGCTACGGCATACCCGATTTCAAGATGGAAAAGCATCTGATCGACCGACGCATCGCGCAAATGCAAGCTGAAGGCGTGGTGTTCCGCCCCAATAGCCATATCGGCCGAGACGTTCCGGTTCAAAAGCTGCTCGACAACTACGATGCCGTCATATTGGCCGGCGGCGCGGAAAAACCGCGCGATCTGAACGTACCGGGCCGCGAGCTCAACGGTGTTCACTTCGCGATGGAATTTCTGCCTCAGCAGAACCGCCGCGTGGCCGGAGATACGCTTTCCGACGACACCAGCATCTGGGCGACGGGCAAGCATGTCATCGTGATCGGCGGCGGCGATACCGGTTCCGACTGTATCGGCACCTCGGCTCGGCACGGTGCAGCCTCCATCACCCAGTTGGAAATTCTGCCGAAGCCTCCGGAAAAGGAGAAAAAAGAGGTCACCTGGCCGAATTGGCCCAACAAGCTGCGCACGTCCAGCTCCCACGAAGAAGGCTGCGAACGTTTCT